>JALVUT010000064.1 GCA_027035445.1 Thermococcus sp. | reverse complement strand
GGGGGGAACTGAAGAGGCACAAGAAACCCTTAGGAGACGTGAAAGAACCCTGAAGGTGATAGAAGAACCCCTCAAGGGAAAAATGAAAGTCTACAGAATCAGAAACTCTGGAGAAGAGAGGGTAACCTTCACAAAATGTGGAAGAAGGAGATTAATCCTTCTTGCGCATGACCTTGACGATTTTGTATGCTTTTCCACTGCATTCAACGTCACCAAGAACCTCGATTACTTTGACATGATCACCACCGAAAAGACCTTCAGGGTGGAAGAGATCCGCCTTTTCCAGGTCGCCGCATTCACTAAATTCGAGGGTTATCACAGAGCCTGCTATGGCGAGCCTCGGCTCCACTGCAACTTCCACGCTCGGTTCGACGACTTCGACGACCCTGACTTTCCCCTCGTGGAGGGGACATGAGTGTGACGGCATACTCCTGACGCGCAGTATCTTGTACCTCCTACCGGGCTCGAGGTTTCCAACGCAGACTCCGGCGAGCTTGCAGGTTCTGCATGGCTCCGCGGGGCCGTAATAGATGAACTCAACTCCAGGTCTTGCCAGTTTTTCCCCAACTAACGTGATTATCGCCATTTCAACACACCTCCATGAGCAATGATGGTTATCCGTTTAGATTACACCGGTGATACGGGCCGCTTTTTCGGCGGCCTCACGTGTAATGCCCTCTTTTCCAAGTATTGTGTATCTCCCGGGTCGTATCGTGTGGGCAACCGTGAGAGCCTCAATTATATACCCCGGCTCGATCCCCATTTCATATGCATTAGTAGGTGCCCCCACCCTCTTTAAGGTTTCCCTAATGTGCTCCCACTTCAGGCCATGGAGGTAGGCCATTAATATGGTCCCAACCCCACACTGTTCGCCGTGGAGGGCAGGCTTAGGGGCTATCATGTCAAGCGCGTGACTGAAGAGGTGCTCTGCACCACTGGCAGGTCTCGAAGATCCGGCTATGCTCATCGCAACGCCGCTGGATATAAGACCCTTAACGACCTTCCTTACGCTCTCCTCATTGCCGAGCCGGATTATATCGGCGTTCTTCATGACCATCTTTGCACTCATCAGACTAAGCGAGGCGGCGTATTCACTGTAGTACTCTCCCTTCAGCCTGTGGGCAAGCTGCCAGTCCTTGACGGCGGTGAGATTGCTGATCATATCCCCCACCCCCGCCGCCAGGTATCGGTAGGGAGCGGTTTTGATGACGTTCACATCGGCGATAACTGCCACCGGTGGAAGGGCCCTGATCGAGGTTTTTGCTCCCAGATCCCTGATAGATGCATTTGCACTGGCTATCCCATCGTGTGAGGCCGTCGTGGGGAAGCTGATGAACGGTATCCCCAGGCGGTACGAGGCGAGTTTGGCAACGTCTATTATACTACCACCCCCCACCGCCACGAGCCAGTCCGCTTCACCTGCTTTTGCAACATCGATTGTCCTCTCGACCTCATCCATAGTGGGCGCTCTTATGATCAGAGACTCAACCTCAAAAGACTCATTCAAATGTTCCTCAACGTCCTCTCCCGCTATCTTCCGGGTTTTAGGGCCGTACAAGAGCAGTACGTTCTTCCCCAAGCCCAACCTCCGGGCAACACTGGGGACTTCTCCCTTGAGATCCTCACCGAGTAATACCTCCCTTGGGAGTTGCATTAAGTGCATCAGCATCACCGCCCAATGGGGGTGTCATCGGGAAAAGCTTTAAGACTATCGGAACAACGGTCTATGGTGGTTAAATGGGTCTCTCGGAGTTTTTTTACCACTACTTCGTCGAACCGATAACGATGAACGAGGGCTACAACGTGGTCAACACCACAGTTTACGCGGTTATCCTTGGAATCGCGGTTATTCTACTGTACAAATTCCTGAAGAGGCTTGAGATACGTGTTGATAACAGGTTCTTCAAGGCCCTGATCCCGTACATCTTCCTGGGCCCGCTGATGCGTTCGATGACCGACAGAGGGATATATCCAAGAACCTACCTGACCGTAAGCCCTGGGGCCTACTTTGTCATCGCCGCCTTTGCAATAGCCGCTCTGTACGTTGTCTGGAGACATGTGGGGGCCGGAGAAAAGTTTTACCCGCTCTACTACGAGTTCGGCTGGATCCTGGTCGGGGGCAACCTCTTCGTGCTCATGATAAGCCTCGACAAAATTAATTTTCGATGGGAAGTCTTGGAGTACTTCATCCCAATACTACTCGCTGCTGAGGGCTTTATCTGGCTCTTAACAAGGAAGTTCAGGCTTATAAGGAAGAACCGGCTACTATTCTACACCCACTTTTACGATGCTACGACAACCTTTGTCGGCCTTCAGTTTTTCGGGTACTGGGAGCAGCACGTCCTAGCTAGGGAGCTGATGGGTCTACTGGGCACACCGGCTGCCATGTACCTTGAGAAATTCATAATTCTGCTCCCCATTGTCTGGCTCCTTGAAAAGTACTCCGAGGAGGACGAGGAACTGACAAACTTCATCAAAATGACCATATTCATCCTCGGCTTTGGACCGGGGACGAGGAACCTTCTAATAATGCTTATGGGGGTAGGATCATGAACGGAGAGTTTGAATGGAACGAGATAACATTTGACATCGCTAAGGGCGTTGAAAAGGCCGTGATGCCCATGTTCGGGACACCAGAGGCTGGTAAGGATATGGGAAAGAACGTGAGCGGCGACGTTACAAAGTACGTTGATAGAGTGGCCGAGAACCTCGTTATAGAGCGGCTCAAACCCCTAGGCGTTAACATAGTCAGCGAGGAGATTGGGAACATCGACGTGGGGAGTGATTACACCGCGGTTATCGACCCGATAGACGGCTCATACAACTTTGCGATAGGAATACCTATTTTCGCCTTCAGTCTCGCAGTATTCAGAAGGGGCAGACCTGTATACGGGGCTGTATACGAGTTCGTCACTGGGAACTTCTACGAGGGCATTCCAGGGAAAGGGGCCTTCATGAACGGAAACCCCATCCACGTTAGAAAAGCTGAGCGCGGGAAGGAGGCTATAAGTTTCTACACGCGCGGCCGTTGCACCGGGCTGATAAAGAAGGTCAAGAGGGTTCGTGTTCTTGGGGCAATAGCCGTGGAGCTTACCTACCTAGCGAAAGGGGCCCTCGATGGGGTACTCGATGTAAGGAACTACGTGAGAACCACGGACATAGCGGCGGGGGTACTGATAGCGAGGGAAGCGGGTGCCTTGGTGACTGACGAGAACGGAGAAGAACTCAGACTGAACCTCAATGCAACGGATCAAACGAATATAATAGCCGTCAACGACCGTCACCTGCTGAACATGATACTAGAGGAAATCAACAGAGGTGGGTGAATTGACGGGCAGAAAGTATGGGCCGATGACGGAGGTCCTCGTGGCGATCAACGTGGCCGTTTACATCTTCGAGGCCGTCCTGAGCAGGAGCTTCATCAGCATAAACATCAACGTCCTGGCTTTTCTGGGCCAATGGAACTACGCCATCCTGCATCTCGGTAGGTGGTGGCAACTTTTCACGGCGATGTTTGTACACGTCGGGATACTTCACATCGCATTCAACATGTATTTCCTGTTCATCATAGGTTCTCAGTTTGAACGGCTCTTCGGGGGCAAATGGCTCCTGGGCACTTACCTGCTATCCGGCCTAGTCGGGAACCTGCTGACGCTTTTCATCTTCCCCCCCAACAGCCTGAGCGCCGGGGCAAGCGGTGCCATCTTCGGAATTGTGGGCGCGGTCATAATCACCTCCGGTATAATAGGGGGCAACATGCAGGCCGCACTAGTCAACGCCTTCTTCCTCTTCCTGATAAACAGCATCCTGCCCGGGGTCAACGTCTACGCCCATCTTGGAGGGTTGCTGGCAGGCATAGCTATAGGCTACTGGAAGGGAAAGGAGCTCAGGAGAACGCTCTACCTTAACCCGTATACCAAGACGTGGTAGCGAAAGATTTAAAAATGGGCTCCGGGAGGTATAACCGGGCGCTTTGACACTGCCGGGGTAGCTCAGCCTGGTCAGAGCGCTCGGCTCATAGGGCTGCTCTCCCAAGGGAGAGCCTGGGAAACCGAGAGGTCCGGGGTTCAAAGCCCCGCCCCGGCACCATTCTAACTATCTCTACACTTCACGCGGGGGTTTAATCAGGCTTTGCACGTCACTTCTGAAAATTATCACGCTGTATTGGGTTTAATTCTATTCGCAAACTCCCCCAAAGCCTTACAGTACTTGCTCCACTGAGGGAGGGCAAACCCCAGACCTGACACGGGACAGGTTTATATCCTCAGCAGACGTATCATCGGTAATGATGAGGAGCACTTTAGTAGTCGTGGTTGCATTAATGGTTCTGGCGGCGGGCTGCATAGTCGAGGCTCCTAACACGGGTACCCCCAGCCATTCCT
>JALVUT010000063.1 GCA_027035445.1 Thermococcus sp. | reverse complement strand
TGAGCTACCTCTTCGGCTACGTGGGGGCGATTACCATGCTCGGGCTCACGGTGCCCCTCGCGAGGCTGTTTGGGATGACCAGTAAGGGCGTCTTCTTCGGGATGGGTATGAGCAACTTCATAGCCGCACTGGTGGCCCTGGCATGGTTCCTCAGGGGCACGTGGATGAGACGGATCATCGAAAGGGAGCCGTAGTTAGTGTTCAGGCTGCTCCATAGGGGAATACCTTCAGAGGACATCACAAAGCACGTTCACCGGAAAAGGCTCTTGTGGTGCGGGGGCGGGGATTTGAACCCCGGAACCCCTGCGGGAGTGGATCTTGAGTCCACCGCCTTTGACCAGGCTCGGCAACCCCCGCATGGAGGGTCGAGAATAATGAACCGCAGGTGACTTATAAATTTAACCCACGAATCTAAAGGCTTAGAGGGAGGGATAGAAAAGATCATCGTTCAAGCTTCTTTACTCCTTCTTTGGTCCCCACGAGAACGATGTCCGCGATATCCGCAAATATCCCGTTCTCAACAACGCCCGGGATGGTGTTAAGCTCAATCTCCAAGTCGAGAGGATCGTCTATGCGGTGGAACCTTGCGTCGAGGATGAAGTTGCCGTTATCTGTGACGACAGGTCCGTCCTTTTTGCTTCCCATCCTGAGCTCTGCCTCGGCGTTGAAGACCTCAAGTTCCTCGGCGATGGCGCGCCACGCCGCAGGAACAACCTCTATCGGGACAGGCATCTTCTGCCCCAGTCGCTCGACGAGCTTACCCTCGTCCACGAGTACAAGAAAAGTGCCGGCACGGTACTCCACAATCTTTTCCATGGTAAGTGCGGCACCGCGTCCCTTGATCAGGTTCAGATGCGGGTCAACCTCGTCGGCACCGTCAACGGCCACATCTATGGCATCGACCTCGTCGAGTCCGAGTGTTGGGACCCCGTTTTCAATCGCGAGTAACCTTGCCTGGTAAGATGTAGGGAGGCCGTAAACGCCCTCAAGTTCTTCCTCCATGATGAGTTTACCGAGGTGCTCTATGAAGTACGCTGTGGTCGAGCCGGTGCCAAGGCCAACCACCATATCATCCTCGATGAAATCCAGAGCCCTCCTTGCAACGGCCCGTTTCAGCTCATCCATCCCGTTCACCCCGTCATGTTGCACGTTATGCTGGCGTTGCCGCTTTTAACGAGCTGATACAGCAGACTCTGGTTCGAGTAGCACTGCGGTGTAAAGTGTATTATGAGGGTATAGGTCAGCATGACAAAGTAGAGCCAGAACATCGCCCAGCCCCAGAAGGCCTTTTTCAGTATCGCCCGGTTGTCTGGTACATCAGGTGGAAGTTCCTTAACAATAACCAGGACAAACCTGTCGATAACAAGATACAGAAACAGTCCAAGCACCCAACCGTAGTGAACCTCCGCAGCCAGGACACCGCTGATTACCCCGGTAATGGCACCCCAGAGGTATGTGGACAGTGAGAACTTATGCTCAGGAGCCAGCTTCACATTCTTCACCTAGGTTAGCTTTTAAGGGATGCTTTAAAACCTTTCCGTTGGAGGGAGAAGGCCTCAAGGAAACGGTGCCCCCTCTCAGTGAGTCTATAGTAAACACGTCTCCCCTCCCTGCGGGACTCTGCTATAAACCCAAGACTCTCGAGTTCTCTGAGGTGCTGATAGACGGCCTGATACTTAAGGGCCTTCTCAAGGGCCTCCCATATTTCATACCCGTACATGCTACGCTCACTTAACAGCCGCAGGATATCCAGCTTCGTACCTCCAACAGTGAACCTTTCCCTGCCTTCGGCCCCCATGCCCTTGAGACCACAGCTTGTCACTATAAGGGCTATCCTATCGTCTCTCTCAAAGTACCCACTGTCAGCGAGCTCCATCAGAGCAGGGACAACCACACTGGAGGCGTACTCCGCGAACACGCCCTCCCCGGCAAGAAGCTTCTCACCCAGATCCAGCTCGTCCTCGCCCACCAGCACCGCCGTACCACCGCTCTCTTCAACTGCTTTAACCGCCAGTCCCTTCATAAACGGGTCTTTGACGTAGAGTGCAAGTGCCCTTGTTGGTTTGGCCTTTGGTTCCACACCCAGAACCTCACTGGCTATCGGAGAGCAACGCTCGGCCTGCACCGCGATGAGTTTTGGTATCTCCTCAATCACCCCGATTCTTAGAAGTTCATTGAAGCCTTTGTAAATACTGTAGAGGTTGCTACCACTCCCGGTTGGCACGACAACATGGGTTGGGTTGAGCTCCTCCCATAGTTCAAAAGCGATGGTCTTCTGTCCCTCGAGGCCAACGATGTTGCTCTCAGGGGTCACGTTGTAGAGATCCCTGCCCTCCGCAAGTCCCTCGGCGTAGCTTATCCCCTCGTCCACACTCTCACCGTAGCGGATAACCTTGGCACCAAACGCCACTATCTGTGCCAGTTTGCTTCCCTCGATCAGCTTGGGGACAATGGTGTACGCTTCCCTGCCGGCACGGGCGGCGTAAGCTGCTAGGGAAGCAGCGGCATTTCCGTTGCTCGCAACCACAAACCCGTTTCGAGCGTGAGGTAGGCCGTAGGAGACGGCAACCGTTATCAACCGATCCCTGAAGGAGCCGGTAGGATTCCGGGTCTCGTCTTTGATAAAAACGTTTAACCCAAGATTATCCCCAAATCTGGCATGAAGAAGGGGAGTTCCACCTTCATGCAAACTGATGATCTCATGCACGTCCGGAAGAAGCTCCCTGTACCTCCAGACCCCCTTTTCTCTCCTCCCCCACCGTGAAGTATTGATCGACTCATAATCATACGTTACATCAAGGGGTTCCCCACAGGAGCATTTAGGGGGGATAAGGGAGGAGTAAATCCTCCCACAGGAAGGACACCTAAGGCGCATGGAACATCACTCGACGTTCATTTGAGCCTTATTGCATCAAGGTTGTTGGGAGCACGCGTTGAAAGGCCGAACTTCTTGTGTATACTTGTAGAAAGGTCGAGGCATTTGTGAGCCTCGCCGTGGACTGTTATGACCCTCTCAGGTCTTGGCCTTAGACGGGCTACGTAGCTTACCAGCTCCCTCCTGTCAGCGTGGCCGGAAAAGCCATCTATGGTCTGAACCCTGAGGTTAACGGGTACGACTTCGGTCTTACCGTCCTCCCCCACGAGCGGTATCTCACGCAGACCGCGTTGTATCTGCCTCCCAAGGGTTCCTTCAGCCTGGTAACTGACGAATATCATGGTGTTCCTTGGGTCGGAAGCGAGCTGCTTGAAGTACTCAACACTTGGCCCCCCAACCAGCATACCGGAGGTTGCTATGATTATCGCGGGCTCTCCTGAGTCTATGATGTCCTGTCTTTCCCTGCCGTTGGCGACGGGCTTGAATACTGGGTTGAGGAAGGGGTTGTAGCCCTCATGGAATATCTGCTCGCGGAGGTGCCTGCTGAGGTACTCCGGATAAGCGGTGTGTATGGCAGTGGCCTCCCATATCATTCCATCAAGGTAAATTGGCACCTCGAGGCCGCCAATCCTTGCGTACTCCTCGAGAACCATCATGATCTCCTGCGCCCTACCGACGGCCATCGCAGGGATGAGAACCTTGCCACCCCGTTTCATCGTTTCATGGATGACCTCTATAAGGCGCTTCTCGGCCTCCTCACGCGGCATCTGGTAGTCGTTATTGCTGCCATACGTGGACTCCATGACCAGGGTCTCAAGGCGTGGGAACCTGCTGACCGCCGGTTCGAAGAGCCTCGTTGGGATGAACTTAAAGTCACCGGTAATGGCTATGTTGTGCAGTCCGTTACCTATGTGGAGGTGTACTATTGAGGAACCAAGGATGTGGCCGGCGTTGTGGAGGGTGAGCCTCACATCTGGAGCTATGTCCCTAACCTCACCGTAGTCGAGTGTTATCGTGTGCTTGATAACCTCCTTGATGTCCCTCGGCCGGTACAGAGGTTCAACACCGTTCATCTTCTGTATATCAATGAAGTCCTTCTGGAGGAGAACCATCAGATCCCTGGTTGGTGGCGTTGCGTATATGGGACCATCGAACAGGTTAAACCTGAAAAGATATGGGAGCATCCCACAGTGGTCAAGGTGGGCGTGGGTAATTATTATCGCATCTAGCAACCCTGCATCAAGGACGTAGCGGAATTCTGGGGCATCAAAATGGGGGAAAGCCTTCTTGGGATCCCTCAGGGCCGCTACGTTGACACCAAAATCAACGAGAACATAGCTCTCATTGGTCTGAACCAGAAGGGAACTCCTTCCAACCTCACGGAACCCGCCAAGCCCCGTTATCCGTATCCATTCACTTTTTGTTTCCGACTTGCGGTAGATCGTCCTGCCGACCTGTCTGAGGAACTTCCTTCTGTCCCTGCTCTCCACTTGAAGGATCTGTCTGATCGAGTATATCGTCT
>JALVUT010000062.1 GCA_027035445.1 Thermococcus sp. | reverse complement strand
GATACCACGGAAAGATCTTTCAGAACAAGCGCCACACGAGTTGGCTTTACATATCACGGTTGGTAGCCCAGCGGGAGTATGAGGTATTAAATCTTCTAAGTCCCCTGGCTAAGGTTCCAAGGCCGATAGCCTGGAACCGACACACAGTAGTGATGGAGTTTGTAGATGGAAAGGAGCTGGCGGAGCTCAGTGACACATATATGGACTGCGAAGAGGCCGAGGAAGTCCTCTGGAGGATCTTAGATGAATATCTGAAGATAGTACGTTTTGGGATAGTCCACTCTGACCTGAGTGAGTACAACGTCGTGCTTACTAGAGGGGAAATCCTGATAATAGATTGGGCCCAGCATGTAACTACAGCCGATCCAGAAAGCCTCGAGTACCTAGAACGGGATATTACGGTTCTGCTCAACGCGTTTAAACGCAGGTGGCACGTAGAGGTAGACTTTAACAAGGTATGGCCAAGGTTCAAAGAGGCATGGATTGAAAGCCGTGGGGGAGAGTATGGGGATTGAAATGGGGGTCGACGAGGAGATAGTGAGGCTGTTCAGGGAGGCAATGAATGCCGAAAATGCCAACGACCTTGAAAGGGCGAAGGAGAAGCTTGACAGGATACTTGAGCTGAGCATGACGGGGAAGCCGGAGGTCTACTTCAAGGCCTGCTTCAGGATGGCGGACATCTTCATCCAGGAGGACAACTACAGGGGAGCCGTCAAGTGCGCTCTGCGGGGAATCTGCCGTGCACCCGGTGAGGAATTCCGAAGGCTGGGAATCAAGAGACTGGGGGATGTGCTATTTATACTCAAAAAAAGAGGGAGGCTAAGCCTACTCGCCGAGAACATGGATCCTGCACTCAATCTCACCAGAAAGGAAGACAGAGAACTTTACGAGTTCACGATCGCCCTTATAAGACTGGCAAAGGGAGAGAAAATCAAAGAGAGGTTTCTCACATGGGAACTCACCGAGATACTCAAAGGTCTTCAAGAATGAGCCTCACCTGCTCCCTGACATAGCCTTCTGCAGGAGCAACCGGAAAATTGTAGGGCTCCAATCCGGGTCTTTCGTTGTAGTACGGCCTGTTGCATGCAGGACACCCATAGGTCATGAAGGCCTCCGGGGACACAACCTTCACTAACTCATCGCCATTCAGGCCAAAGCTCCTGAGACTGCCCTTCCCATCAAATTCAAAGTTCCTTGGCAGGTTCCTCCGGATGAGGTAGTGGGCCAGCTGAATCCTGCGGTAGCGAACTATATCAGGAGGGGACAGGTTCTCAAGCCGTGTGCCCCTGATGGGTGTGAATGCGAAGAGTGAGACTTCCCCACCCAGCCGGTAGACCTCCTCAAAGGTGGTTATCAACTCCCTATCCGTTTCACCCAACCCAACTATTACGTGGACGACTGCCCGTCCGCTTCCAAAAATCTCCACGACATCGCGGGTAAAGTCCCACATCCTCCCCCAAGAATATGCCGAATCCTTAATGGCCCCGTACAGCATCTCACTGGCAACGTCAAGGCCGATACCAACGTATTCAGTCCCTAGGGATTTAAACTTCAGGAGGAGGTTCCTGCTCACGGGTGTTATTGAGAGGGAAACCGGAATTCCAAGAGGTTGCAGATCCTCCAGAATCGTCAGAACATCCTCAATCATTCCAGGGTAATCAATGGTTTGGAGACATACCCCACCGAAAACCCCATCACGCAGACGCTCGATAACGTTTTCAAGCTCAAAAGCAGGCCAGGTGATACGGGAGAGCCTCTTCAGGTCAGCTTTACTTTCCCTCGCCTGCGGACAGAAGCCACAGTTGTTCATACAGCGGCCACTGTAATATGTCATCAGGTATGCGGTGGTGGGTCTGGCCAGCATCTTCCCGGGGGCCAGTCCCATTGAGATGGCGGTTCCGTACGAGACCCTTACAAGCATGGTCATCCCCGACTCAGCTCCTCATGTCCCTTTAAAAACCTTGGGAGCTGAGCCATTAGAAGGGAGACCAGGAGAATAAAGGGGAGTAACGGAAACACCGCTGAATATCCCCGGAGCTGGGCCACATACCCGAGCGCTATTGGTCCGGAGAGGTAACCCAGATCGAAGAACATCGTGTAAACCCCAGAGCCAACGGTTCTTATGCACTTTGGAAGCCTTGCAAGTGCCATGAGCTGAAGCGCAGGAACGGCAAGCCCGAAGCCAGCACCAAGGAGGATAGCACTCACGTAGGCCATAGGTGGCCTGATATACCCATCAAGAACTGCGTAGGAGAAGAACACCAAAAGAAGGCCGGAGGTAACGACGGGGAGTGGACCATGCCTGTCCGCTTCTTTGCCCCCCAAGACCCGGGTTATGAGGCTAGCACCACCCATAACACTCGCGTAGAGGCCGAAAATCCCTGTTCCAAAGCCCAGTTTGGCATAGAACGCAGGAAGGAAGGTCATGAGACTCCCGTACGTGAAGGACATGAAGAAGAGCGCCAGTGAGGCCGCGATAAAGAAGGGCATGAGGAGGTGACGGTAATTTGCCTTTCCATGCCTCTCTGTGCCCCAATTATCCACACGTATTTCGGTCCGTCTATAAGCGGCAAAGACGAAGACTATACCCATACTTGACAGGGCAACCGTCAGGAGGAAGACCGCGTTAAAGCCGAAGAACTGTGCAGCGTAGCCACCGATCCCCGGCCCCACTAGGTTGCCCAGCGAGAACATCATGCCCCTCCACCCCAGGGTGGCACCAACCTCACCCCTGGGGGCCAGGTCTATGGCAGTTGAGAGGGACGAGGGAAAGAAGAGGGCCATGCCAAATCCATGGACTGCCCTCCCAAGGGCAAAGACCCAGAGACTTCCCGAAAGGGCCGACACCATGTAGAGTATACCCGCCACGGCACCCAGAAGGGAACCCAATGCCATCATGTGAAACTTAAGCCCCCTGTCCCCAAGGAACCCCCCGAACGGTTTGAAGATCAGAGAGAGTATCGATGCTATGGCCGCCATGACCCCAACCAGAAAAGGGGTTGCTCCCATATCAATAACAAAGGGAGACAGTATGGGGTTCACTACGGCCATTCCCAGGAAAAACAGAAAAGTTGAAATGTGGAGAAACCAGATATCCCGGGTCCCCATCTCAAATCCCCGTATAAGGCTTAGACATCCCACTCCTCATGTACGCAACACTCATGTGCTTTGTATTCTTGGCGAAGCCCACGTTTCCTTCCCGGTCTATCATTATTATTCCCGCCACGTTTTCACCAAAGTATCTTGTCGCGAGGCCTATCACTGCCTCACTGGCCCGCTGAGCGTCAAGGCCAAGGCGCACAAAGTCTGCGGCTCTCTTCGCAAGAACCAGTCTCATCATAACCTCTCCAATACCGGTGGCCGATGCACCGGCAAACTCATCCGCGTACGTCCCGGCGCCTATAATGGGTGTATCCCCTATCCTCCCGAACATTTTAAGGAAAACCCCTCCAGTTGATGTGCCGGCCACCACTTCCTCACCATCGAAGGCAACCGCACCTACAGTGCTCCTCAGAACCTCAGGATACTCCTTTATAAGCCTGTTGAGCTTCTTCCAGCGGCCAGCTTCGCCCCTCTCGATGAGGTTTTTACGGAGCTCTTCCCATTGCTTCCTCCTCTCCTCCGTTGTTGGGTCATACTCTTCAAACCCCATAATCCGGGCGAACTTGAGAGCTCCCTCACCACCAAGGAGTACATGGTCCGTCTTCTCCATGACACTCCTGGCTACACTTATCGGATTTTTAACCCCCCAGATTCCTGCAACTGCCCCCGCCTCAAGGTTCTTACCACACATAAGGGCTGCATCCATTTCAACCCGCCCATCGAGCGTTAAGACACTTCCGGTTCCAGCGTTAAAAATTGGATTATCTTCGAGAGATTTAACAGCCTCCTCAACTGCATCCAGGGCGGAGCCCCTTCTGAACTCGTGCCAGCCGGCCATGACTGCCTCCCGGACACCCTTAATAACTTTCGGAACCCTTTCCTCCTTTTTTATGGTACCCGCACCACCGTGCACTATTATCGCGGCCATGGAAATCACCGAAGGAAAGAACGCTCGAATGGTTAAAAGGATTATGGAAACGGAAAAAGAAGGATTCAAAAGTGTTCTCCACGGGATTTCCTGAGCTCATTCCCACCAAACCCTGTGAAGCCCCAAAGCTCCCCGATAGCTTCCCGGACTCCAAAACTAAAGAGTGGAGAACCCTCATATCATCAGCTCAGTGCCATGTTGATTATGGTCTCCCCTATGTTTTCAAGATACTCAAGAACCCTGCGGTAGCTCTCCAGCGCAATGGACTGCCTGTAGTCTATGCCATGGATCTCATCTTTAAGCTCCAGCATGAGGTGATCAATCTTGCTCAGATTACGTTCCTCCACTTGGGCCATCATCTCGTTGAACTTCTCCC
>JALVUT010000061.1:2697-4407 GCA_027035445.1 Thermococcus sp. | reverse complement strand
CAAGGAAGTCGTGCTTAGATTTTCAATCCCATTTTGGTCTGATTTTATCGTCAGGAGTTTCTTCGATAAAGTTCACCGACAAGTCGACTTTCAATCCCATTTTGGTCTGATTTTATCCATTTTTTTTATCTCTCGACGTGGTGATACGAATATGCCTTTCAATCCCATTTTGGTCTGATTTTATCTGGAAAGAAAACGCTCGAAATGCCAATCGAAGACCTTCCTTTCAATCCCATTTTGGTCTGATTTTATCATGGATTTACGAAAGCCGTAACGGTCAGAAAATAAGACTTTCAATCCCATTTTGGTCTGATTTTATCGTGAGATCAAGCTTAAATGATTTCGGATCTTCGAGAAACTTTCAATCCCATTTTGGTCTGATTTTATCTCTTAATTTTCCAAATGAGCTGAGATTTAGGATTTAATCTTTCAATCCCATTTTGGTCTGATTTTATCATAATAAATGTAAATCAGAGTAATTCTAATGGTGATTGCTTTCAATCCCATTTTGGTCTGATTTTATCTATTTAGTGCTTTTCTTGGGTCATGCCTGCCAACATAACTTTCAATCCCATTTTGGTCTGATTTTATCGAAAACACAGATGGACAGAGACTGACTGCCGCTGACTTTCCATGCACCGGTACTGTGTATATTACTTTCAATCCCATTTTGGTCTGATTTTATCCCCAATCTTCTCTTTTTACGAGTTTTGGAAGCTTGAACCTTTCAATCCCATTTTGGTCTGATTTTATCAGGCTGCAGCAGAACTCAATGTTAGGGTTGACACCCTTCTTGCACTTTCAATCCCATTTTGGTCTGATTTTATCGTGGTTACACTAAAGTGTTTTTTACAATAGAGATTCTTTCAATCCCATTTTGGTCTGATTTTATCATTTCGTCTATTCCGAGTTCTTTACCCCGTAATTCCTTCTTTCAATCCCATTTTGGTCTGATTTTATCGAGCCACAGAAAAGCTCTGATTCCCATCTCTTTCTTATCTTTCAATCCCATTTTGGTCTGATTTTATCCACGCCGAGGCGAGAGGACGGGGCGGACATGAAAATCCTTTCAATCCCATTTTGGTCTGATTTTATCGATTGCATTGCTGTACTACCTGCAGCCTCACACCTTCCTTTCAATCCCATTTTGGTCTGATTTTATCTGGTTCGAAGCGAGAATCAGAGCTTATCGGGAATATTACTTTCAATCCCATTTTGGTCTGATTTTATCGGCGGAATCTCCTTAATGTGGCAGCCGTTTTCGAAGTCCTTTCAATCCCATTTTGGTCTGATTTTATCTGTTTCTGACGAAATAATCCTAACTGTGAACAACGACACTTTCAATCCCATTTTGGTCTGATTTTATCCTTAGATAGTGCGTATCCTAATGATGCTACAAAAGAGGCAGCTTTCAATCCCATTTTGGTCTGATTTTATCTGACTTGATACCACTATACTACATTTCTTCCAAAGAGACTTTCAATCCCATTTTGGTCTGATTTTATCTCAAGAATAGTTCCATCAAGGTCTACTGCAACGACTTTCTTTCAATCCCATTTTGGTCTGATTTTATCTGTTGAGAAGTTGAGGTCAAAGTATGACATGCATTATGCTTTCAATCCCATTTTGGTCTGATTTTATCTTTTGAGGAGTTAAAAAGTGTAGTTCCAAACATTGAGGCTTTCAATCCCATTTTGGTCTGATTTTATC
>JALVUT010000061.1:0-2597 GCA_027035445.1 Thermococcus sp. | reverse complement strand
GTTGAGGTCAAAGTATGACATGCATTATGCTTTCAATCCCATTTTGGTCTGATTTTATCTTTTGAGGAGTTAAAAAGTGTAGTTCCAAACATTGAGGCTTTCAATCCCATTTTGGTCTGATTTTATCGTTGAATGCTTAGAGCAGGAGTTAGACCTTAGCAACACTTTCAATCCCATTTTGGTCTGATTTTATCCGGACTGGACAGGTTTAAAGAATTCGTTGAGGAAAAACTTTCAATCCCATTTTGGTCTGATTTTATCCTGCTGGATAACTCAGTTCACTTGAGTGGAGTTAAACTTCTTTCAATCCCATTTTGGTCTGATTTTATCGATGACTTCAACAGCTTGTCTAAGTGGACTGTATTAAACTTTCAATCCCATTTTGGTCTGATTTTATCTGGACTTGGCGGAGTTGGTGCGTGGGTGGCTTTGAACACTTTCAATCCCATTTTGGTCTGATTTTATCTAAGAGGGGGGTCGCCGTGAGAATGAAGTCCAGAGCAGTCTTTCAATCCCATTTTGGTCTGATTTTATCGACCCTCTGCCGAGTCATCAGCCACCGTTAGCGCTCCGCTTTCAATCCCATTTTGGTCTGATTTTATCTACCCTTCTTTAACCATTCTATCAAATCATGTTTTGACTTTCAATCCCATTTTGGTCTGATTTTATCCCATCGCAAGATATTCCGATAAGTCATTGTAATCCGTGCTTTCAATCCCATTTTGGTCTGATTTTATCCAGAGCTAAAAAGCTCAGCATTCCAGTTCCTCCGGCGAAAGTCTTTCAATCCCATTTTGGTCTGATTTTATCAGACATTCGAAAATGTCTGAATGTGCTCGGAAGATGCCTTTCAATCCCATTTTGGTCTGATTTTATCACTGCAGAGATAGCATAGAGCCATTACCAAAAGATATTCCTTTCAATCCCATTTTGGTCTGATTTTATCTTTTAGTGCCAGTTCCACACATGCAGTGTGATGATTGCTTTCAATCCCATTTTGGTCTGATTTTATCGTGAGAACAACAAGCTCGTCGTGAATTACACCGAATTTGCCCTTTCAATCCCATTTTGGTCTGATTTTATCCCGGACAGGCAGCCATCCTTCACGTACAACAAGAAGAACTTTCAATCCCATTTTGGTCTGATTTTATCTGAGTACGATGCTAACAGTCCTTACGGTGTGAGTAAGACTTTCAATCCCATTTTGGTCTGATTTTATCTCTTAGCGAAGTACAACGCACTGCGACAGGGCATGTCTCTTTCAATCCCATTTTGGTCTGATTTTATCGCAGATGTCAATGAACTTCTGCCAGTCGTGCGGATTCCTTTCAATCCCATTTTGGTCTGATTTTATCTCGTGATTTCTACTACACGCCAAACCCGCCACTCCTAACTTTCAATCCCATTTTGGTCTGATTTTATCACGATAGCCGTTTTCGTGCCTCCAACATCCACTATTTCCTTTCAATCCCATTTTGGTCTGATTTTATCCGTGTCCTTTCCGAGTATCTCGTTAACCTTCCTGTCTTTCAATCCCATTTTGGTCTGATTTTATCCAAAACCTCTCTTAGTTTGTCATCCAGCCAAACAGGCCTTTCAATCCCATTTTGGTCTGATTTTATCGAAGGCTATCGACGACTACGAAGCCAGCAATCTCAAGCTTTCAATCCCATTTTGGTCTGATTTTATCTTCTGTACGAAGCGTACAAACGACTAAACGATTTCCCTTTCAATCCCATTTTGGTCTGATTTTATCCGAGAGTAAACGTATCATCTTATCTCGCCAAGAACGACCTTTCAATCCCATTTTGGTCTGATTTTATCATATAATCGTTGAAACAACCGTAATTCGTTACGATTGTCTTTCAATCCCATTTTGGTCTGATTTTATCGATATGTACCCAAGCAGATAAGAGGTGGAGAAATACTCTTTCAATCCCATTTTGGTCTGATTTTATCCGTTGCTCTGTCCGTATTACCTCTCGTGATGATGGTCTTTCAATCCCATTTTGGTCTGATTTTATCCTACGAGGACGTCGTCGCTTCTGTGAAGAAATACAGGCTTTCAATCCCATTTTGGTCTGATTTTATCCTGTCCTCAACGATGAAACTGCTAAAAAGATCAATCTGCTTTCAATCCCATTTTGGTCTGATTTTATCAATAGATGCTACAGATTATATAGTTGCACGGTCAGCACCTTTCAATCCCATTTTGGTCTGATTTTATCACACTCTAATCCTATACGTAGAATACCCCTTATCCTAACTTTCAATCCCATTTTGGTCTGATTTTATCAAACAGTATAAAAAGAAAATTGTCATGAGTGCAACAGACTTTCAATCCCATTTTGGTCTGATTTTATCGTGATGATAAGGAGCGTATATACCTAAGTGAAATAAGCTTTCAATCCCATTTTGGTCTGATTTTATCTTATAATGCTTGATAATAACATACTCGCACACAAGAAATCTTTCAATCCCATTTTGGTCTGATTTTATCGAGATGGGCAAGGTATCAGGCAATAAAAACACTGATTCCTTTCAATCCCATTTTGGTCTGATTTTATCGTGCGTTAAGAGAATTAGAGAAAAGGGGG
>JALVUT010000060.1 GCA_027035445.1 Thermococcus sp. | reverse complement strand
GGGACGTATATGTCCGCTACCGCAACCATGATGTTCTCCTTCCCGTAGAACCTGAGGGGTGGGTTGGGCTTTCCTTCCAGGACTATACTCATTGGTGGTATGAAGGGACTCTCAACGTAGCCTATTACGTCCATTCCCAGCTCTTTTGCCAGGAAGTTGCCCGCTATATGCCCCACGAGTCCTATGCCCGGATATCCCTCTATTAGGGTTGGTTTCTCTATCTCGGGCAGGACTATCCTGACGGCCCTTCCATTTTCCATGTTCCCACCTCCTGAAAACTTTAGTTTCGAAAGGTTATTAAATTTTCGGATTCTGTCTTTTTGGAGCAACGTTGGGGTCGATTTGGTTTTGTATTGTGGTGGTTGAATATCACGCGATAGCATTAAAAGTCCTTTAAAATTGCCATATTTTTATTTTTAGTTTTGTGATTTCAACTACTACCAGCAGAAAACTATATATTGGTCTAATGCCTAATGCCTAATGGCGATATCCTTGAGATGGGCAAGACTCTTGGCTGGAGTGCTTGTGTTTGTTTTTGTTTCTTCCGGATTTGTTAGTGCCAAGCCTCAGGCAGATGTAAGTGGGTGGGCGGCAGTTGACATGTTCGTCCGCTACCAGATTGGCCCGAACAAAGCCAGAGGGACTTCAGAGAACCCTTACTTTGTGGGTGAAGTTATACACCTTGTTCTCCAGAAGTTTGACAAAGAGCTTGATGCCGAGATTGCATCCTATGCTGGAAATCTAACCCCAGAGCAGAAGGAGCAGTTGAAGTACCTTCTCCTCAGTGACTATGTTTCCTAATCTCTACCAGAAGAGCTTTTATCCTAAGAATGCAAAAACTCTCGTGGTGAAACCCATTAAAGTTGCCCCCATCAGGGATAACGGCAAGGTTTACGATTATTACTACGCTCCAATGGGGTCGTCGATTCCATACCCCATACACTGGTGGGTACAGGTTAGGGCCGATATTAATGGAGGAACAGGAACTGATAGCAAAGGACATCACTACAACGTGAATGGTCATAATGACCTCTTTAAAATAATTGCCTATTATGCCTCCACTAGTGTGAAATATGGAGTTCACTTCTACGATGAAGGCCACCCGGATCCTTCACTTGATGCTTTGTATGATAAGCTTCGTTCTGCAACGTATTCTGGAAGGGATAGCAGTTATGGATGTGAAGATGTGGAAAGCATCGAGGTTAAAGATGGGTCAATAGTCTTCCCAACGACCTTTAGTACTTACACAGAATGTGGGTATCTAATCTGTCACGAGGTAAGCCAGACATATGCAACGCCAGCACCCACTCACGGTTATGGAACTAAGTCGTATTACCCCTCTGTTGAAATTTATGTTGGCAACACTTGGAACCACCTCATGAACACGGTGGATACCAACCCAGATATGGCGAAGGTCTGGCATTATTATTCGTGGAGGTAGCGAGATATGAAGTACTCTATTCGTTCCCTCATTTTTTTGAGGCTTTTTCTCAGGGTTTTTGCCTTCACCTACCCTCTCTTCCTGACGGTTATGTACAACTTCTGGATTTTTGAAACGCTACCAGCCATTGCATGGTGGGCCTATACAGTTCTCATGGCTATTTGGGAAATTATCATTGGCATTGCCGGTGACCGCTTGCCTCTAAAGCATCTTCTAACGGCCTATGTTTTCATTGCCCTTCCCCTTGAATTCCCAGGTGTTTTCTTGGGTGGCATTTACCTTAGTACATCACTTGTTTTCCTGCCTTGGGTCATTTTTTGGTATGGGTCTCTGTTGCTGTTGAGCTTACTTTTAATTCCTCTCTGGACTAGTGAGGACGGGGGTGGGTTATAGAAGGAGTTAACTCACCGGTTGAGTTTCATTTCCACTGGAAAGGCAACCCTTAAATAACTCGGGCGGTATTTTTACGGGGTGATGACCATGCCGAGGATAGGTATCATCGGCGGTTCAGGTGTCTACGGCGTCTTCGAGCCCACGGAGAGGATCAAGGTGCACACCCCTTACGGCAGGCCCTCTGCTCCGGTGGAAACCGGGAAGATAGGGGGTGTTGAGGTAGCGTTCATCCCACGACACGGCAAGCATCACGAGTTTCCGCCGCATGAGGTTCCCTACAGGGCCAACATCTGGGCGCTTCATGAGCTCGGCGTCGAGAGGGTTATAGGCGTTACCGCCGTCGGCTCGCTCCGCGAGGAGTACAGGCCGGGCGACATAGTCATAACCGACCAGTTCATCGATTTCACCAAAAGGCGTGAGTACACGTTCTACAACGGACCAAAGGTAGCCCACGTCTCGATGGCTGATCCGTTCTGCCCGGAGATGAGAGGGATCTTCTACAGGACCGCTAAGGAGCTTGACTTCTCCGTCCACGAGAAGGGAACGTACGTCTGCATTGAGGGGCCGAGGTTCTCAACGAGGGCCGAGAGCTTCATGTTCCGTCAGTACGCCCACATCATCGGGATGACCCTTGTCCCGGAGATAAACCTCGCGCGCGAGCTCGGCATGTGCTACGTGAACATTGCCACCGTAACCGATTACGATGTCTGGGCGGATAAGCCCGTGGATGCGCAGGAGGTCATCAGAGTCATGACCGAGAACAACGCCAAGGTTCAGGAACTCCTTAAGAAGGCCATCCCTAGGATCCCCAGGGAGAGGCATTGCGGCTGTGCGGACGTGCTGAAGAGCATGTTCGTTTGAGTTTTTTAGTCCCATTTAGGGTCTTTTTCTGATTAACCTTCCTCGGGTGTTTCCTTTGCGTACGTTTGGGACTTGGGATAGTCAATGCTTTTGCTTGCGGTGCTCTTTGCACCCCTTCCGTTGAAGTTGAGGTGATGTACATGCTGAAGCGTGGAGAAAGGAAATTGGGGGAATTCCTTGTGGATTTTTCTGACATGGAGGTTAAGTGGAGAATGGAAAGGAAGAACGCCAGGGTTTGGGAAAGGCTAAAAGCCGAAATCGAGAGGCTCGACGTTGATGAACGTGTCAAGACGGAGCTTCTAAAGGCTATCGATGAGCTCCACTCCGAGGCAAGGAAGAAGGGGTTCGCCATAAAGGTTGTCAAGCTGAAAGAATGAAACCTTTTTAACTTCCACAGGAAACACACCTCTTTAAAAGGTGATGTCAATGAGCATTCTCATAAGAAACGGTCATGTAATCTACGGGGAGGGTTTGAAGCCCGTGAGGGCTGACGTTCTCATTGAGGGGAACCGGATAGTGAAGGTGGCCAGGGGCATAAACGAAGAAGCTGACACTGTCATAGACGCCACCGGCAGGGTTGTTTCCCCCGGCTTCGTGAACCTCCACACCCACTCACCGATGGGTCTTTTCCGCGGCCTAGCCGACGATCTGCCGCTCATGGAGTGGCTGGAGAAGCATATATGGCCGCGCGAGGCGAAGCTCACGAGAGAGCACACGAAAGTCGGGGCCTACCTCGGCGCGCTCGAGATGATAAAGGCAGGGACAGTGGCATTCCTTGACATGTACTTCAACATGGACGCCGTGGCTGAGGTGACCCTTGAGAGCGGCCTGAGGGGTTACCTTGGCTATGGCATGATAGATCTTGGAGACCCCGAGAGAATGGAGAAAGAGATCAGGGAAGCACTCAGAACCATGGATTTTATTGATGGTCTTGGCTCTGACAGGGTTAACTTCGTCTTCGGGCCGCACGCGCCTTACACCTGTTCGATAGCCCTGCTGAAGGAAGTCAGAAGGCTCGCGAACGAACACGGCAAGATGATAACCATCCACGTGAGCGAGACAATGGCTGAGACAGGCCAGATAACCGAGCGCTACGGGAAGAGCCCGGTCGTGCTCCTTGACGAGATTGGGTTCCTCGGGAATGACGTGGTAATAGCCCACGGCGTCTGGCTCGACAGCAGGGACATTCAAATCCTGGCCAGAAACGGTGTCACGGTTGCCCACAACCCTGGGAGCAACATGAAGCTCGCCAGCGGGGTGATGCCCGTTCAGAAGCTCCTCAATGCCGGCGTTAACGTTGGCCTCGGAACAGATGGAGCAGCGAGCAATAACAACCTGGACATGCTGGAGGAGATGAAGCTGGCAGCGCTTCTCCACAAGGCCCACAACCTTGACCCGACCGTCGCGGATGCCAAAACGGTGTTCAAGATGGCAACGGTTAACGGCGCTAAAGCGCTCCGTCTCAACGCCGGCGTCATAAAAGAAGATTATCTGGCCGATCTGGCGATAATCAACTTCAACAGGCCCCACCTCAGGCCCCTAAACAACGTGGTTAGCCACCTGGTATACTCTGCCAACGGGAACGACGTCGAGACGACCATAGTTGACGGGAAGATCCTGATGCTAGACGGCGAGGTTCTGACGCTCAGCGAGGAGAAGATCATCGACATGGCCGAGAAGACGATAGGGGGGCTGGGTTAAGGTTAAGTTCTTCCCTTCCTACTTTCTCCGGTGGGGGACATGAA
>JALVUT010000059.1 GCA_027035445.1 Thermococcus sp. | reverse complement strand
TTATATACTGACCGCACAAATGGAGGTCGACGACGAAAGCCCCGTAAAGGAGCGATAAGAAAACGTTATATAGCGAAACAGAGGAAAATTACCAGTTGATAAAATCAGACCAAAATGGGATTGAAAGCTTGTTTACTCTCCTGCGTAAACAGGAGTCTGCCACCTGATAAAATCAGACCAAAATGGGATTGAAAGTATCTGACTTCTGGTCAGCCCTGCAGCTGCATACTCACGATAAAATCAGACCAAAATGGGATTGAAAGAAGGCAGTAAAGGACATGATACGCATAGCTAGACCTCACGATAAAATCAGACCAAAATGGGATTGAAAGTTAACATTTACAAAAAGAGAGAACCGTGGGTGATTCTGCCAAGATAAAATCAGACCAAAATGGGATTGAAAGCAATTAACCTTCTGACGCTGTCAAAATTGGTAACGACGATAAAATCAGACCAAAATGGGATTGAAAGTTAATAAAATCTTTTATCCAACGTGTAAACATAAGAGCGATAAAATCAGACCAAAATGGGATTGAAAGTCTTCAGTACACCGTTATGTACTACGCAAGAGAGAGGATAAAATCAGACCAAAATGGGATTGAAAGGAAAGAATTACTGCAGTTAGAACGGAGGAGACTACAGATAAAATCAGACCAAAATGGGATTGAAAGATTGCCTCTTCAGTGGTCATTTCGAAGAGGGACGAGAGGATAAAATCAGACCAAAATGGGATTGAAAGTTGCTTATACAAAATGCATAAGTATCTGTTCCAGATAAAATCAGACCAAAATGGGATTGAAAGTCAAGTGATTATATATCTCGAGACACTCTGCTCTGTATGATAAAATCAGACCAAAATGGGATTGAAAGTAGAACTTTTCCTTGAGCGACGTGTCTGTTTTTGGCTCGTCGTGATAAAATCAGACCAAAATGGGATTGAAAGCAGTTACCACATCTCCGTTTGCTGCAGTAATCACTGCGATAAAATCAGACCAAAATGGGATTGAAAGATTCCCATAATACTAACCATGTACTTATATACTTTCTCGATAAAATCAGACCAAAATGGGATTGAAAGTTGATTACCGTTGATGAGCTGCAGGAGGTGGGAGCGGATAAAATCAGACCAAAATGGGATTGAAAGTCGTAGCTTAGTGGGAAAGCGGGGGACTAGTAATCCCCGATAAAATCAGACCAAAATGGGATTGAAAGGTTTCTAATTTTTTTTAGGAGGTGATATTACGTACGAGATAAAATCAGACCAAAATGGGATTGAAAGGCTTTTTTTGATGCTTCTTCTTGTAGCCGGCATCTAAGGATAAAATCAGACCAAAATGGGATTGAAAGTTGCTGCAGAGCTGATGAGGGTTTTATCAGGTGCATCAAGATAAAATCAGACCAAAATGGGATTGAAAGAAAGATTTATTGTCAGCACACACAGATGGTAAACCACTGATAAAATCAGACCAAAATGGGATTGAAAGCCGTTACTGCACCCGGCAGAAGGATGTTCGGCTTCACCCGGATAAAATCAGACCAAAATGGGATTGAAAGCTCGGTATAATCTCAGCAGCTGCAACGTGCGTGCTATAGATAAAATCAGACCAAAATGGGATTGAAAGCTATCATAATACCACCTCCTCAGCTTTCCTAACCTTTTGATAAAATCAGACCAAAATGGGATTGAAAGTGTCTGATAATGCATGAGTACACATAACCAGGTTCGGATAAAATCAGACCAAAATGGGATTGAAAGAAGGTAGTGCTGAAGGGTTCGACCAAGATAAAGAGGACGATAAAATCAGACCAAAATGGGATTGAAAGTCAGCTTGACATAGTTCAGCTTGACGAGCGGCAAGAAGGATAAAATCAGACCAAAATGGGATTGAAAGCACCATCAATCTCCACGCTACCGCTCCCTTTTTCCCCAAGATAAAATCAGACCAAAATGGGATTGAAAGGTGAGGGATCATAGTCATGGTGAGAGGATGTCGTGTACGTCGATAAAATCAGACCAAAATGGGATTGAAAGTCTAACACTTTTACGTTAATGTCGTAGTGGTCGAGAGCGATAAAATCAGACCAAAATGGGATTGAAAGTCCCCCGGGAAAGCTGGTTGCTGCACCAATCTCAAGTGGATAAAATCAGACCAAAATGGGATTGAAAGCAGCAGCTGTAGCTAAAAAAATGAAAACTGAGAGGATGATAAAATCAGACCAAAATGGGATTGAAAGTAAAGCATCCGGGCTCTTTGAGGAGGCTCGGATACACAGATAAAATCAGACCAAAATGGGATTGAAAGAGAGCTACTGGTATTTTATGATCGTAGTTAATTAAATCGATAAAATCAGACCAAAATGGGATTGAAAGCAGGTCTTTTCTCAGCGATGGGGAAAATGGCTCGTGCAGATAAAATCAGACCAAAATGGGATTGAAAGAAGCTCATCGAAAAGGGATACGACTGTTCTTTTATCGGGATAAAATCAGACCAAAATGGGATTGAAAGAGAGCTCCTGCTTGCACTTTAACTCTTGCATTAGAATGATAAAATCAGACCAAAATGGGATTGAAAGCACAAACTTTCCTGTAGTTCTCATACAGCTCAGCCTTAGATAAAATCAGACCAAAATGGGATTGAAAGGAGACTCAGGTAACCGACGAGTTAAAGAGAAGACTTAAGATAAAATCAGACCAAAATGGGATTGAAAGCACACTCAACAGGATCTGTCATATCTTTACTCCTGAACGATAAAATCAGACCAAAATGGGATTGAAAGACATCAACTACAACAGATAACTGGATAGTTAACAACGAGATAAAATCAGACCAAAATGGGATTGAAAGTAACCTCTCTGAAGGGAACGTAGCTCTCAGAATATTCGGATAAAATCAGACCAAAATGGGATTGAAAGTCAACTTTGTCGGCGTTGTCAATTAGTCCGTCTAAGGATAAAATCAGACCAAAATGGGATTGAAAGGTCTAACAGAGTTCTGTTCCCGAATGGTACAGTTGACGGATAAAATCAGACCAAAATGGGATTGAAAGTTTAATTTTACCTCCGTCTAATTCTCCGGCGAGAACGATAAAATCAGACCAAAATGGGATTGAAAGTGATGTATTCCTGGAACAGGATCAAATACAATTGCTCCTTCATAACCTGATAAAATCAGACCAAAATGGGATTGAAAGCGTAAAATAGTTATCTTCAGCCTGATATTCGGGATACAGATAAAATCAGACCAAAATGGGATTGAAAGCGTAAATTCTGACCTCTCTCTTGACTATCTTTGCAACGATAAAATCAGACCAAAATGGGATTGAAAGCTGCGAGTGCTTCGTTGTTGCCGCTGCTGTTGTTAGCAGATAAAATCAGACCAAAATGGGATTGAAAGTATGCGACATCTGCGGTAAGAAATTCAAGACAATACGATAAAATCAGACCAAAATGGGATTGAAAGAACAAGTACACGTACAGGCTCGTTGGGAAATTCAGCGAGATAAAATCAGACCAAAATGGGATTGAAAGACACATGAGGATGGGGGTTACGTCGCTTTTTTCAACTAAGATAAAATCAGACCAAAATGGGATTGAAAGGAAGTTGAATTAGAAGAACTCAGTATGCTTGCATTAACGATAAAATCAGACCAAAATGGGATTGAAAAGCAGAGAGCTTGCGAGCAAGCGAGAAACCTACCCGTTATGATAAAATCAGACCAAAATGGGATTGAAAACTAGGATTGCCGGAGAAAAACTGGTTTTCAACATGCTGTGATAAAATCAGACCAAAATGGGATTGAAAACCGTAAGTGTTTTCGTAATATGTTATGAACTCGTATATGATAAAATCAGACCAAAATGGGATTGAAAATCTTCCGGGTGCAGTAATGGAGGAAGTGAAGTACACGGGATAAAATCAGACCAAAATGGGATTGAAAAGGTAGAGTAGGTAATGCTATGGCGAGAGTAGATCCCCCGATAAAATCAGACCAAAATGGGATTGAAAAAAACATTGTTGCAAGAAGCAGGTCGTTGAATGCAGACAGATAAAATCAGACCAAAATGGGATTGAAAATTTTCTTTTATGCTCTTTATGATGTTGTCTTTTATGTCAGAGATAAAATCAGACCAAAATGGGATTGAAAATCTGAATCGTGCCGACAGTCGTTCGCATGCCGTGGCTCGATAAAATCAGACCAAAATGGGATTGAAAATCAATGGTCTTTGGCAGTTTGTTGCAGATGGAGCGCTCGATAAAATCAGACCAAAATGGGATTGAAAACCTGAGCTGAGGGGAAAGGAGTTAAGCAGAGAAGAGGTGATAAAATCAGACCAAAATGGGATTGAAAATTCTCTTTTTGCTTCTCTTATTTTGTCGGGAACTCATCTTCTGAAAAATTATTTATCATTTGCGAATACGTTTTACCAGTTTGTGAATTCG
>JALVUT010000058.1 GCA_027035445.1 Thermococcus sp. | reverse complement strand
GTGCTCAAGCTCGGGAACCTACCGGCAATTCCCTGAGGTTAAATGGAGGCTGGATGGGAAGAAGATCGGGCACATCATAAGCATCCAGAGAAACATGCTCCGCAACGCCTATGAGAACCTCCACGACGGCGGCGAGATGACCTACTCGACCTGCTCGATGAGAACTGATGAGAACGAGGAAAACGTACTCTTCGCCCTAAGGATCGGCTTTGAGCTTATCGATTATCCCTTCAGCTGGGGCGATAGCGGTTTTCTTGAGATTGGAGACAGGGTTTTCAGGGCGTGGACCCACAGACACGACTGCAACAGCTTCTTCATCGCGAAGATGAGGAAAAATTCAAAATTATACAAAGACATTGATAAAAAAGATCAGAAACCTCACTAAGACGCTTTCATTGCATTTTTCAGTATCTGAATCGCTTGTTTTTCGAGGAGGTATGCTTTTCTAATCTCCCAGAATTTTGGAACTGGCAATGATGTATACTTCCAGAGTTTCTGCCTGATATTGTTCAAATCATCGGTTCTCCAAGCATCTTTTATTAATCCTGTAGCATTATTATGGAGTTCTAAGGCTTCTTGGAGAGTTTCGTTATCCACAGTTAGTGAAGTAGCATTTTTGTAGAGGTCATCAAACTCATCGTGATAGTTAAAGAACCAAGTTGTCCAGACATAGGAGAGTGTTATTATATTAGTGATGTATGTACCCTTTTGAGTTAATGACGCAGAAACTGGGAGTAATGTTGAAAGATCTACTGGCGCCTGGCTTATAGCTAAAAGCTCACCCCTTTCATTGTACACCAAGACAGTCAGTGTCCCCCGCTTGCTAAGGTTTGAGATAGCATCAGATAAATCGAAGATCACTGGAATCTTCAATATAACATCTCTACTCATTTCTGGATATATAAATTTCGTTAACGTAATATTTCCTGATGAAAATATTACCACTATTGTTGTATTACTGCTTTCATAACTTGCTACGTCGAGAGTTGTATTTAAAATTTTAGCTGTGGCATTGACCATCGGGGTGATGTCCCATATTTTTGCTCTAGGTAAGATGAAAAACGAAGCTTCTTTATTTATTACAATTGAGTCCGTCGTCAATCCATTGGATACCAACGTTGCAGAGAGTATCGTGGCATTTCTGGTGTTATGCATGATAAATCCCGAAGTATCAAGAAGTAGTGTAAGGTTGTGAATACCTGGACCTACATTCTTAAAATATCCAGAAACCTCGTATGTTGTCCCCCCAACTTCATATTGGGTTGTTATTGAAAGATTTGCCTCCTTTGGAACTCTTACTGCAAAGGTCACTGCAGGGTTACAATCAAATGTCACGGGGACAGCGGATTTTATTGTTGGGTATGTAGATTCAAATGAAGATGAGTTAAGATTAAAGTTCCACTTGTACGATCCAAGATACACACCGCTTGTCATATTAGTGACGTAGAGAACCAGTGAGAAATTACCCATGAGCTTCCTAACGTGCATCCCATCGATGTAAAGTGTGTACCTGTTTGTGTTCGTGAGGTTAGTGGAGTTAAGATAAACTATCCACCCAGGAGCAGTGAGGATGGGGGAGAGTGTTAACCCTGTTAGATTGTTGATTTCAGTGATGTTAACTTGAATCCTGTCATATTTTCCATCATTGTCTAAGTCGATTGGAGCGTACTTTAAGCTAAATTTTGGAGTAACATGTTCAAACTTTCTGTAATCATAGCTCTTCGTTTTTCCAAGGGTGAAGTTGTAGTAAACAAGGCTCCCATTTTTGTTTTGGATGATCAAACCTACACCGAATGGACCTGTGTGGTTAGTGTAGTAAATGTACTGACCCGGGATATTTAGAGTCACAGTGTTAGTGCCTTTCAACAGAGTAACATCAGATCCATGTGCTGTTGCAGGGAAACCATCCACAAGAAGCACTGAAATTATGTGATATCTACCTGAGGTGTTCGTTGTGATGTCAAATGAGAGAGTAAGGAGGTCAAACAGGCCATTTCTATTAACATCCTCAGCTGAGCTGTTTATGAATTTGCTAGTAAATGTTAAGTGGGTATTTTTAATCACAGGATCTATGATCTTATACCCTCTATAAGGTATGCTAATACCAAGGGATCCTTTAAGGTCAGCAAATAAACCTAGCTCTAGAACGTTAGGTATATCCACAGATAAGCCAGGAATTCCAACCTCCATGTTGACATGCGCTGCCAAGTTTAAACTTGATGAATCAGTGTATACATACTTGTATTTGTTAGTTCCCCTCGGATAAAAGTTATTCCTAGAGCTTATAGTCCGGGAATAAGAAAGACCTATTCCTCCCGAAACAGGCGACTCGAATCCGTGGTTATACCCATGATTTATTGTCACCTTCTTAAACAAATAAGTACTCTGTCTCTCGTCCTTAGATAGCAGGGCATATACGGAGGTCAACCCCGCAGTTACCCAGTCTTTAGGGATACCTAGATTCTTCCCAGAGACTAAAATCCAACTTGCAAATATCTTTGCAGTTCCAAGATTGGGCGGTGGAAATGGGAAGTTATTTGCGGGGTTCTTAGCATAGGCTGATGGTTTCCATTGAACGCCCACACTTTTTTCCACTTCAGTTTTAAAGTATCCTGTTACTGGAGTACCTATGCTCATTTCAACATTATACTTAGAGATTAATCCGAAACTAAGCTTTGGAAATACATTGGCTAGAAAATCTATACCAGCACTTGCTTCATAACCGGTTCCAAAAACTTTGGCCTTAATTGAACCATCACCCTCTAGGGAGATATAAGCAGAAACATCATTGAGTCCTCCCAGTGGTTTGAGAGTGAAAAGTTTCCCTCCAAACCTCTGGGATAACACTAGATTAGCTCTTTTAGTTAAAACATCTCGCACTATTGGTTCACCAGCAAAAGGTGTGCTTAAAGTGTCCTGAGTAAAGATGATTTTTGGTATAACATAGCCTTCTGCAATACTGACTGGTTTCCAGAGTGCTATTTCGGCCATATTAAGAGTTACAGTTTTATTATCATGATAGGGGATAGGGATATTTTGCGGAATAACTTTTACTGTTTTTATTATACTTGTAACATTCAATCCAATATAGAATGAATCACCACGCTCATCTGAAACCCTATATCCCTGCTGAAATCCCACTGAAACTGGCTCAAACTTAAAGGATCTCACTGAAAATGGACCCGTTTTGGAAAGAATGTAGTTTTTCAAAACGTTCATATCCCTCTTAGAAACACTCAATGCCGGAAGATTATCGTTAGCTTCTTTGAATCTGTCAAAAAGACAGCTCTCAGTGCGCGGATCGGGAGGTATAAACAACATTGAACTCCCAGACTTAAAGCCTGCAGCCTCTTTTAAATTAACACAACTCAAGTCCAGTGTTGAAAGGGCTCTTTCAGAATTCTTAAACCATTTGTCGATCCTCGTCACTATATTATAAACTTCCTGCTTGGTAGGTCTCAGTTTGTACTTCTCTTCCTTTAGCTTTCCTACAACGTAACTTTCTGTAGTACTTATTTCTACAGCTACAGCTTTTATTCCTGTAGCCTCTGTGACTCTAGGCTTTAAAGTATGATTCACATAGATAACTAACCTGACCCTCCTCTTACCGGGAGGGGTAGGCTTTGTCTTATACCAAAGTTCATAGGTGGGGTTTTTTATAATGTCCTCTCTCAATCGTCTAAAGAGCCACTTTCTAAAACTCATAGAAAAAGGAACCCAGTTCCGCACACCATATGTAAGAATAGCCAGGCGTATTAGATTACTGTTTTCATCGAGTCTACCAAACAAAGGAGAAACAACATAGAGTGTAATGTCCTTGTTTTTTATATCCTGGGCAACCTCTGGGATAGTGTAGTTACTTATACCCGTCCCGTCCCCTCTGTAATGTGTGGGAGCATCAGTAATTACTATGAGAACCTTCCTGCTATATGGCCGGAAACTCAAAGAGGATAATGCCAGTTCAATAGCATCCAAAGCATCTTTAGGTTTAGGGTCCTCACTACCTTCTGAATATATCTTAGACGGTGCAGGCAAGTTAGATATCGCTTCTTTTAATTCTGTTACATTCCTAGTAAAACCAAGACGCTTAGTTGCATGATCCTCATTAAAGGTGATTAATGCATACCTAGCATCAATGCCCAAGGATGATATTGAGTTAACAAACTCTTCAACTTCTTTTTTCATGGTTATTATACGCGTCACACACTCAACCCACGGGTTTAGTACGTCCTGCATACTTTTCTTGTCAAGTACAAAAACAATATCAACAGGAGGAACCGTATAATGCAAAAATTGAAATTCTCTTGATGATCCGTTTTCGTATATCTTAATGTTGGATCTATTTAGTTTTATAGCCTCCCCCGACGATAGAATAAACCCTGGTGGAGTAAAACGTGGAGCAAAACTAAAATATACCCCTACCATAGAAGAAATGGGAAGACTACTGTTATCTATACCTATACTTCTAAATACTTTCGATATATACGTAGAAAAACATCTCCTTATAATTTTTGCTTTTGTGTACGTCAAATAACATATCCTCACCCGGGAAGAATTGGGGAGACTACTGTTATCTACTATTGGATACGCTATTGGATACGCTTCAAGTTGACTACTCGGTTTCGCTTTTGTATACATCCCCCGAAACACAGGCACCGCTCCCATACTAACCAAAAACATCCCCACCAATAGAAGACCTAACACCTTTCTCATGCTCTACATCTCCCTTTTATGTAATAGTTTTTTCAACAAAAATATTGCTGTTGATCTTTATTTTATTTTCCTTCATCGTATTGACTAAAAGGCAATATTGTAGGGTGAAAAAATAGAAATTTAACAATATATCACTAAGTTTTGTCATTATGTTAATAACAGGTAATTATAACAAACAAAGCATGAAAAACAAACCGATAAGATAAACAGAAATCAGCGAACCCTCTCCAACCGCTACTTTGGATAAGTTCAGAATTTATCTCAAAACCAAGCATTAAACGGAAGCATCGTTCTTGCAACAGCGGTTGTCGCCACAAATTCTTCATCTTGTGCCTGCCAGAGCAATTCAGGAGGCTGCATTCTTACAAAGGCTCTTATGGACGTTGGTTCTTGGAAAGCATTCCCACTCCAGATTCGCGACTATAGCGACGTAAACGGAATAGTGCTTGACTTACAAAAGGAGGGGTACTCCCCTATTGAGCAATACACAAAGATCTATACAACAACACCAAGGATAAAAGTTATAGCTGTTCCGCTGGCATCTAAGCTGCACCCGCATATTACAAAAGTAAACGGCACACTGATAATGAATACAGTGGTCGTACTCAAGATGTTTACCCCAAAGCACTATATCAGGATACCCTACACTAAAAAGGCCATAGTGATTGGATATGTATCTCATCCTGCCATATTGTACAACATGACTCTTACAATAAAAAATAATACCAACGAGGGAACGCTAACACTGGTTAAATCCATCTACAAAAATGGAAAAATAGTGTTCTTGAATAGAGCAAAAGTCAAATTCGACAGAAAGACCCATAGAATATTGTCCGTTACGACATCCGGAGAAAAAAATCCAACCTCAAGGCTTTTGGCACCACATTGCTTGTGAACTCGCTTGCGAGGCACTCTTAGCTGGTGGTGTAGCAGCATGTTGTAGCGTTGTTCCGGAACTTTGCGCTGCATGCGTGGCCTTAGTGGACACAAGTGATCTTGCAGTATGCTATGCAGCATGTTTACGTTTGGGTGATTGAAATGTTTAAGTAATAGTCTTTAAATTTTTGATTTAAATAGAAGTAAATGGAGGGGGTGCATCATGGAAAATATCAAAAAGGGCCTCATATACATCACATTGCTCGCAACTGGGTTCTTTATTTACTTTGTCGAGATTATGAAAGTTAGAAAACCAGAAGCATTAAGTCTCTCACTGTTATCTTTCATTGTTCTGATGGTGGTCTATCTCATGGGCAGAAAAACAGAAGAAAACCAAGGGAAGAAAATTGTCATACTGGTGGGGCTTTCAACATTGTTTGCATTAGCTCTATCTACATTCAGCGTTCCATTGGCTGTTAATACCTGGATCATCTTTACATTGGGTAGTTTAAGCATGATCTATCGTGAGAAGTTACTACCGAGCATGCCCGCATTTATATACGGGCTGGTGGGAGCTTCTATTGGTTTCATCATCTCACTCATTGTGTTACCAGAGACAAACCTAGGAGACATCCCCAGTGCCATCGCTTTAATAGCTTTAATGATAACTTTTCTAGTACTGTTTCTTATACTTGGCAGAAGAGTTAAGTATAGGCCCTTCAATAGATATCCTCTCCACTAAGCTTCGTTTCTCTTTATTTTAGGTCATGAAACAGCATAAATAGCCATCAACAAGTACATCATGGTATAAACCATGACACGGACGCCAAAGCCCCTGCCATCTATCCACGCTTCATTGTACTTTTCGATCACCTTCATCGTAAGCCGGTAATAGAGTGGCCCCGCCACCAAAATAAAGGCTAAAGAGTTGAGGATGTTCATGTTATCACCTCAAACCAGAGGCTTCCTCCTAACCGGCCCCCACGGCGTTTCCTCCTCGAAAACCTCCGCGGTGAAGCGGTAGACCTTGGTGTCCGGGTCGAGCCAGCAGTCGGGTGGAAGGCCGGCTTTCCAGCAGGTCTGAGCCAGGAACTCCTCCTCGTCCCAGCCCCACTCCACCGGTACCTGTGGGAGAAGTAAACCGGAATAAATGCCCCTCTCCACTATCAAACCGTCCCTGCCTACCTTGATATCTTTGGCCCTCTCCTTCGGCGGCCCCTCTATGAGTTCCGGCGGGGTCAGGACGCTGACCTCAACGATCAAGTCATCCAGCTCATCTTCCCTCACTGGAGGAAAGCGTGGGTCATCGGTGGCGGCATAGACAGCGGCCTTTATCGTCGCCTCAACGAGTGGGTATATCGGAAGAGGGAATCCTATACAGCCACGAAGAGCCATCTGTGGGGGCACGTGCTCTCTGTTGATAGTTACAAAGACACCCATCTTTTTCCGGAGTTCAGGAGGCGTGTCCCCTGGAGGCTCCACAGCTCTTCCTTTTCGGACGTATTCCTCTATGGCCCTCCTAGCAAGGTGAACCAAAAACTCGCCCCATTCATCCTTGATGATGTACATCAGCTCACCCCGGTTAGGGTTCCACCCCAACGGTTATTTACCTTTCCCGCAAGCTTTAAAATATTGCCGAATTAACTTAAGACCGGTGCCGAAAGTGGTCATCGTGGAGTTCATAGTGGTTCCCCTGGGGGAGGAGAGCCTCAGCAGATACGTGGCAGAGGTGGTAAAGCTTTTAGAGAGAAAGGGTGTTAAATATCAACTGACGCCAATGTCAACGATAATAGAGGTTCCAACCATTAAGGAGGCGTTCGCAGTAATCGGAGAAGCCCATGAACTGATGTTCGAACTCGGCGCCAAGAGGGTTTCAACAACCGTCAGAATAGACGATAGGAGGGACAGAGAGAGGCACATGGAGGACAAGGTTAAGTCCGTGCTTAAAAAGCTCTCGGGAGAGGGAGGAGGGAGATGATCAGGGTATGAACGCACTCGTGCTCGCCATAGACCGGGATGATGATTTTGGGGAGAAAGCCGGCGTTAAAGGACCGGTGATCGGGAGGGAGGCCTGCACAAACGCAGCCCTGAAGCTCAGCCTAGCGGATCCTGAGGACAGCGACGCCAACGTCGTTTACGCGGCCGTTAAACTCGCCAGTGAACTGAGGGAGAAGGGAGATTTCGACGAAGTTGAGGTGGCACTCATAACTGGCCATCCGAAGGTTGGGATCAAAAGCGACGTCGAACTATCAAGGCAGCTGGATAGCGTTCTAAAAGAGTTTCCAGCGGATGGAGTTATCCCGGTCACTGATGGAGCTGAGGACGAGCAGATATTCCCGATAATCACCTCGAAGGTGCCGATAATAAGCTCCCACCGCGTGGTCGTTAAGCAGAGTGAGAGCATTGAAACGACCTACTACATACTCTACCGTTATCTAAGGGAGATACTGAGCGATCCCGATGCAGCCAAGGTAGTCCTCGGAATACCGGGCATGATCCTTCTGCTCTACGGGATAGCCCGCCTGGTTGGGGTGTGGTACCCAAATAGTGTAAAACTCGTCTCCGCCGCTGTTACAGGGGTGATCCTACTTCTGGTGGGAGGTTATTTCTTCATTAAGGGATTCCGGTTCAACATCCGGGAGGTTCTGTCAAAACAGTTTATATTTGTGGTCTCGGTTGTCGCTGGACTCCTGATAATAACCGGTGGTGCGATCAACGCCTATTTCAGCCTAGAAATTTACGCAGAGAGCATCCTCGGCAGACTGCCTGGAACACCTCTGCTGCAGGTGCTCATCTACATAAACGCCCTAGGGGCCCCATTCGTCGTTGGGATCTCTGTTGTTATCCTGGGCCGCATAGTCCAGGCGTACCTGAGGAAAGACGTCCACATCTGGTACTACGTTTCAGCACTTCTCACTATGCCTGCCCTATGGGTAACGATAGACCTGACAACACGGTACGCGATGGCCATATTAACCTTCTCAGACATAAACGTGTTCACAAAGGTTATAATAGCCATTGCGGATATAGGGTTTAGTGTCTTAACCGGCATGTACCTGAGAGGAAAAGTTAGGGGATGGGAGAAACTTGAAGCTGGAGCAGGCACTTAAAGAGTACAAAAGGAAAAAAAAGGAAGAAGAGAAAAGGATTCAAAAATTAAAAGACAAACACAATAAAAAGATAAAAAAGAAAATACAGAATATCCTCAAAAAGATAGAGGGATTGGAGAAGAAGAGACTCCCAAAAGACATCGACGAACGGATCGCGAGACTGGTGGAGAACGACCGGAAGAACTACGTCAGGGCTCTGAAACATGCCCTCAGAAGTGTCGAAGATATAGATGATCTGGGAAAGCGCCTGCCGGACATGGCAAAGCTTCACGTTGGACACGGTAAGTACCTTCTTATAGCATTCGAAAAGGACATATACACTATAAACAGGCTCTTGAAGGAGCTCAGCGAGGAGTATGAGGAGTATTACAGAGAAGTCTCAATCGAAAGCCTCGGCGAGTTTGAGCCTGAGAAGATTCTCGAGGAGGAGAGAAGAATTCACGAGCTCCTTAAGAAGGTCAGGGAAGACAGGGATAAACTCAGGAAAGTCGCAGAGAAAAAAAGAGCCGAACTACAGGGCTTCTACCATGATAAGGGGCTCGATAAGTTGGAAGGTGAAATAAAGTCCCTCAATGCTGATGTAAGGCGGCTGGAGCTCGAAGTGCGTTCAAAAGCCTCAAAACTGCAGAGACCCATAAAAAGGATGCGCTTGGGTGGGTTCGCGGACGAATTCCTCAGGGACACCGGCGCGGTCATTGAGAACCCCGGCGAGTTCATAGCACTCATAAGAAAGGTCCGGGATGATCTGAACGAAAAACACAGGAAAACTGCGGACTGGCTGATCAAACATCTACCTGAGAAAGCCACGGAAATAAAGAGAAGACGCAAGGAGCTCGAGAAACTCCAGGAAAGGAAAGATGAAGTCCTCGAAGAGGGCGCCACCCGGGAAAAGGAGATCTGGAAACTGGAAAGGGAGGTAGAAGAAAAAGAAGCGGAGATCAGGAAGCTCAGACATCAACTGGAACACCTAGAGGCGCAGCTTAATGAGGCACTGTCCAAGCTGGGGAGGATACTCGGAGAGGAAATCGAACGGTAGGCTTATAAATTAGGTTACCCTAATTGAATCCGGTGGTGATGATGTTTAAACCCGATCGACTTCGCTTTGGTACCGCGGGGATCCCCATCTCAACACCCAGGCGCTCAACTCTGGAGGGGATAGCACGGGTAAGGGATCTCGGACTTGATGCGATGGAGTTGGAATTTGTCAGGGGAGTGAACTTAAAATCAGAGCTGGCTAACAGGATAAGGCATGCTGCCGAGAAGCACGATGTTCTCCTAACCGCCCACGCACCCTACTACATCAACCTCAACGCGGCTGAGAGAGCGAAGGTAGAGGCCAGTAAAAACCGCATTGTCCAGAGTGCTGAAAGACTCTACGAGGCTGGTGGCTGGAGCGTCGTCTTCCATGCAGGATACTACCTCAAACAGCCTCCAGAGAGCGTTTATCGGAGAATTCTGGAGGCACTAAAGGACATCCAGAACAGACTGATGAACAGAGGGGTCGAAGTTTGGATCAGGCCCGAGTTGACGGGCAAACCAACCCAGTTCGGTGATTTAAAAGAGATCATAAAGCTCAGCGAGGAACTTGAGATGGTTCTGCCAGCCATAGACTTCGCACACGCACATGCAAGGAACAAAGGGAAGTGCAACAGCGCTGAGGAATGGCGCGGGATGCTGACCGCCATGGAGTCAGTGCTCGGCAGGGATGCCCTGGACAACATGCACATTCACATAAGCGGTATTAATTACACGGAGAAGGGTGAGAGAAACCACCTGAACCTTCAGGAGAGCGACATGAACTGGAAAGACCTCCTCAGGGTTCTCAAGGAGTTCAGGGTTAGAGGGGTCGTCATCAGCGAGAGCCCCAACATCGAGGGTGATGCAGTGCTCATGAAGAGAGAATACCGGGAAATAAAAGTCTGAGCATCAGTAAGCTTCAGCCAGGCTCGGTTGGTCGTACCACTTGTGCTCCTCAACTTCAATGTTCAGATCGAGTGGTTCAAGGGGCTTTACCTTGTACCCCTTATTTTTGCCCCACTTCTCTATCTGCTTTAACACAACCCTTATACCAAACCTCGCCAGTGGATAGAAGGGTATGAGGAACATCTTGCCTCTGAGGAGACTGGGAAGACCCCTGATGACCTCCCTGCCGAGGTGCTTCCAAGCGTAGTAGAGATGGAGGAACTGGCCGTAGGTTATCATGTCCCCGATGCGGTAAAACTCCTGATCCTTGAGGAGGCCCATCGGAACAAACGCCAGGGGCGTGACCGTGAAATGTGCCCTGTTGCCGAGCTTTTCCTCAAGTTTTTTCTCCATGGTGAGTATCAGCTGGGCCGTCATTATCTCATAGTCCTCGGTGTCCCCGGGAAGGCCAAGGATGCTGGTATAGGCGGGGAACCAGTAGTTTCTGTTGAAGACGTAGGTACCGTTCAGCAGAACCCACGGCCATTCTTCGGGTGAGAAGGGCTTCATCTTGTTGTTCATGTACTTCCCTATAAGCTCAGCAGCAGCCGTTTCAAAACCCACCTGTATGCCAACCCAGTGATCGGGACCAGCATCCACTATGCCCGAAATGGACTCTATCATACCCGGAGCGGCTAGGGCCGCCGCAACCGTTCCATGGGTTGGGTTGACGTTTCTAGTGTATTTCCTCCCCACTTCAAACAGCTCGACGACGGCCTCTGTGTTGGGATAGAAGTTCTTCCTATCCTCCACCTTGTAGAGGAAGATGTCATCACTGTGAAGCCACGCATGATCTATGCCCGAGTTAACGTTAAGCTCTATCTCCCGCTCAATGTTCTCAATTGGTATATGGCGGGCGACCCTCAGGTTCGGCTCACAGAAGCGGCATCCCCTGCCACAACCGCGCATTGCCTCTACGAGGCCCTTGTAGGAGGGGGCCACTATTGTGGGTATCTGGTCAGGTCTCGGCCAGCCCCTGATGAAGATCGTCTCGTCGGCACTTCCGCTCTCGATGTCCCTGAAAATTTCTCCGGCAACGTGATCCCCTTCACCTATCGCAACGTGGTCTATCCCCAGTTTCTCCCGGGCGTCCCTCCGGAACTCCAGCTGCCAGGCCCCAGGGCCTCCCACAAGGAGTCTGAACTTCAAGCCCCTCGATTCCCTAACACGGTTTATTCTCTTTACGAGCTCCATGAACTTAACACTCGTGTAGTTCCTCCACTGGCCGCCGTTTGTAAACATCATGCTGACCGGCCCGAGACCGAGAGGATCCATTTCATAAAAAGCCACCACAGTGGTATCTTTCCCTATGAACTTTTCAACACTCCTCGGATGGGCAACGACAACCTCATCCCTTCTGAAGCCATCCCTAAGCAGCGCCGCTTCGATCTTTCTGAGGCCATAGGGAGCCTGAGTGAGAACTCCATTCTCATCCGGGAGCTGGGTGTTCAGTATGTTGTAGATCCACTTTGGTAACTTATCATATGGCGCACAACCAAGGAAATCAAGCAACGGAACATCATGGTAAGTGCTCGTCAGGGTTTCGTCCAGTGTCAGCACGATCCTAGTCATACTTCCCTCACCATATCTATGAAGATAAATCTGCATATATAAGAGTTTCGATTTTCAAGGGTTCGGAAAGTTACAAATATGAGATTTTAAGTTGCAACTATAAAAAATTGTCGCAGGGGTTAGAAAAGAGATGAAACCTTTAACCGACAAGATTAGCAATCCACTGCTTTCTGTATTGTCCCCCAGTTTTCCGCCACCGCGAAGGATGGCTCTCAAAAATGTAATCAACGCTTATAAAGGGCAAAAACCGAGTTGTAAACATGAGGCTCAGGCCCTCCAAGCTCATCCTCCTCATACCCCTGGCGTTCCTGCTGGTTTTCTTCTACATCCCCCTAGCCAGCATAATAAAAACCGGCCTGTGGAACGGGGGGTTCACCCTGCGATACCTCGGTGAGGTTCTTTCCAACGGGTACCACAGACATGTCATAGCGTTCACCGTTGAGCAGGCGATCGCCTCCACCCTTCTGACAATCGCCCTTGGCCTCCCTGGGGCGTATATATTCGCGAAGTACGATTTTCCGGGGAAACGCATCATAAAGGCCTTCCTCACCGTCCCATTCGTGATGCCCAGCGTGATGGTGGCCCTGGGTTACATACTCCTATTCGGGAGATACGGGTTCATAACAGAGCTGGTGGGTCACAACCTGGACATCCTCTACTCATGGAAGGCCATACTCCTCGCCCACGCGTTCTACAACTTTCCAATAGTTATCAGGATGGTTTCCGCCCTCTGGCAGCGCATCAACCCCCACTACGAGGAGGCGGCCATGGCCCTCGGGGCCAGGGGATGGAGGCTGTTCTGGCGGGTAACCTTACCGATGATCTCGCCCGCGATCTTTGCATCGGCCATGCTGACCTTTGTCTTCTGCTTCCTAAGCTTTTCAATCCCCCTCATCCTCGGGGGCTACCAGTACGCCACGATAGAGGTGGACATATTCACACAGGTGATGACCCTCCTCGATTTTAAGACGGGGGCGGCACTGGCACTCATCCAGATAGCCCTGAGTGCGATCTTCATGTACATCTATCTAAAGAGCCTTGAGGCGTACAGCAAAAGGGAGGAGCAGAGGGTACTTCAGAGACCGGCCCGATTCGAATGGCGGAATCTTTTTAGCGTTAAAGGGCTGTTGATGGTCGGTTATGCCCTCATCGTGTTTCTTTTTATAGTTGCACCGCTCCTCGCAGTTCTCTACGACTCACTCAGATTCCAAGGAAGCTGGTCCCTGGAGTGGTACAGGAGGGTCTTCTCACCGAGGTATAACCCGATGTTCGAGGCCAGCACACTGATAACGATAAGAAACTCCCTAGCCTTCGGCGTCTCCACGGTCGTGCTCTCAACGCTCGTGGCCCTTCCGGTGGCCTACGCCCTCCACCGCTGGAACTTCCGTGGAAAAAGGGCCTTTGACGTCCTGGTAATGCTGCCCCTTGCGAGCTCACCGGTGACACTAGGTCTTGGGTACATCAAGGTATTCCATTCCACGCCCCTCTATTACACCGCGGCTATCGTGGCCATAGCCCACACGGTGATCGCGTATCCCTTTGTGCTACGCTCCGTCTCCACTGCACTGGGGAAGATAAAGCCCAACCTATTCGAGGCGGCCTTAAGCCTTGGGGCACGGGAATGGAAGGCGTTCCTGAAGGTTGAACTGCCCATTGCCATGGGAGGAATAATAGTGGGTGCCATATTTGCGTTCGCCATGAGCATAGCCGAGCTCGGTGCCACGTACATGCTGGCCAAACCGGAGTACACAACGATGGCGGTGGCGGTCTACAGGTTCCTAGGCTCCCGCCAGTTTGGAAGTGCCTCCGCACTATCCGTTATGCTGATAGCGCTCTCGACTTTGAGTTTTATGGTCATAGAGAGGATGGGGGAAGAGATATGGTGAGCGTCGAACTGAGGAACGTTGAAAAGAGGTGGAAGGACTTCAAACTCGGGATAAACCACCTGAAGGCCAGGGATGGTGAGTTCCTCACCCTACTTGGACCGAGCGGGTGCGGGAAGACCACGACACTGAGAATGATAGCTGGGTTTGAGCGACCGGAACGGGGGGAGATACTCTTTGACGGGGCCAGGATGAATGAGATTCCACCCTACGAGCGTGGGATAGGGATAGTGTTCCAGGACTACGCCCTCTTCCCACACATGACCGTTTTCAAAAATGTCGCCTTCGGGCTGGAGATGAAAGGAATCCCCAAGGGGGAAGTGAACAGACGCGTGAAGCGAGCGCTTGAACTCGTTGGCCTGCGCGGACTGGAGGGCAGATATCCGGAACAGCTCTCCGGCGGCCAGCAACAGCGTGTGGCCCTCGCAAGAGCTCTCGTCGTGGAACCCGAGGTCCTCCTCCTCGACGAGCCTCTCAGCAACCTAGACGCAAAGATCCGCGAGAAACTGAGGGCCGAGATAAGGAGGGTTCAGCGGGAGCTCGGGATAACCACTATATACGTCACCCACGACCAGGAGGAGGCGATGGCAATAAGCGACAGGATAGCCGTCATGAACGTTGGAACCGTCGAGCAGATCGGGGACGCACTTGACCTCTACTACCACCCGAAGACAGAGTTCGTGGCCCGTTTTCTTGGTCTCAGCAACATAGTGGAGGTTGAAGCCGAGAATGGGAGGGCGTGTGTAGGTCGGCTGTGCTTCAGAGTTAGGGGGGAAGGACGTCTTCGCCTCTTCTTCAGACCCGAGAGCGTGTACGTAAAACCTGGAAAAACCGGAAAGGTCATCGATTATGAACTCCTGCCTGGTAGAGTGCGCCTGAAGATCGATGTGGAAGGAAAAACCATCATAGCAGAACGTTTCCTTAATGAGCTTCCCTTTTCGGTCACTGAGCTCCCGGAGGGTGTTGACTTGGAGGTACGCTCCTTCTCCATACTTTAACCGGCCAGTTTTACAGAAAAATGTATAAAAAAGCTTTAAAAAGCACACTTATTAGCAGCTATCCGTCAATAACCTGGAGGGAAAAAGATGGGCTGGTTCGAGAGCTACTTCGAATTTGAACGGTACGGTACGACCATGAGAACCGAGGTTCTGGCGGGCATAACGACGTTCATGACAATGGCGTATATCCTCTTTGTTAACCCCCAGATATTGAGCGTTGCGATGGGGAAAGCGGCATTTAACAGCCTAGTCACGGTGACAGCACTCTCGGCAGGGATAACCACCATAATAATGGCATTGTATGCCAAGAAACCTTTTGCCCTTGCCCCCGGGATGGGGTTAAACGGCTACTTTGCGTACAGCGTCGTTAAGGGAATGGGTTACAGCTGGCAGGTTGCACTCGCAGCGGTCTTCGTTGAAGGTATAATATTCATCATCCTGAGTGTGACGAGGGTCAGGAGCGCGATAATCCACGCGATTCCCCTAAGCCAGAAGTATGCAGTTGGCGCCGGAATCGGTCTCTTCCTGACGTTTATAGGTCTCAATGATGTTGGGCTCATAAGCGCCACGGCTTCGGGCGGAGTCCTCCAGTTCACCGGGCTGCACGCCCAAGTCATGTCCACCAAACCGGGACTCCTCTTCTTCTTCGGGCTGTTCTTGACCGGGATACTTATAGCCATGCGCATCAAAGGGGCACTCCTGATCTCAATACTGACGACAAGCATCCTCGGCTGGATCACAAAAGCGGCTCCCTGGCCCCACAGCCTGTTCTCAGCGCCGACCCTCAGTTATACCTTCATGAAGATGAACCTCCATGGCCTCATCAACGTCGGGGCCCTTGGGGTGATCTTCGCTTTCTTCATGGTTGATTTCTTTGATACAATCGGAACGGTAACAGGGCTGAGCGCCAAGGCCGGATACCTCACAAGGGAGGGAAAAATCCCAGATGCACAGAAGATCCTTTTAACCGATGCTATAGGTACCACACTGGGTGCGGTTCTGGGCACGTCAACAGTGACAACCTACATCGAGAGCGCGGCTGGAATCGAGGAGGGGGGAAGAAGCGGAATGACCGCCCTGATTACGGGTTCCCTATTCCTCGCCATAGGCCTCTTCATAACCCCCCTCGCAGGGGCGATTCCAGCCTTCGCAACGGCACCTGCCCTAGTGCTAGTCGGTTACTACATGCTCAGCGCACTCAAGAGGGTTGACTTTAGCGACCACACAGAAGCACTCCCCGCGTTCCTCGTGCTGATGGCCATACCTTTCACATATTCTATATCCATAGGCATCGGACTGGGATTCATAAGCTACACGGTGTTCAAGGTCTTCAGTGGTCGCTGGAGGGAGGTACACCCAATAATGTACGCCCTGGCGGTTGTGTTCACTGCTTACTTTGCTTATCTGGCCGGATCCATTTAACCGGCATTTTTCTTTGTCGGGGATATAAACAGGCATTTAGAGTAAGAACCCCTAAAACGTCTCAATCAGACCCTTCATCACCGTATCTTTCCTTTAAAAACTGCTTGAGGACGTAGGGGCACTGTTCCTGGATGAAGCTGGCAAACTCCCTCATCCTCCTGACAGTTATCCCATGGACGTAGTGCTCAAACTGACACGCATCCTGCTCCGCCACCTCAGGGGGGATACCAAGGATGTCGATGAAGAACTGTGTTAGTAAGAGGTGCTTTGAGTAGATCCTCTCAGCAAGCCCCTTTCCCTCCTCAGTCAGCAGAATCCTGTCGTACTTTTCGTATTCCACGAAACCTTTCCCGGCAAGCCTCCTCAGGGCATCCACAACGCTTGGTGGTTTAACACGCATCGTCCTAGCGATGTCCTTAATCCGTATGACACCCTTGTTTTTATGGAGGATATACATCGTCTCAAGGTACTCCTCCTCTCTTTTGCTTACGGTCATAGACCTCACCTTGGTTAGGTTACCCAAAAATGTTTAAGTAGTTTTCGCACATCAGAGGCCAAGTGCCCCCACGTGTTGGGACTCCATCCCAACACTCTACAAACGCCGGAATGGAGTGCAAACTGTTTCGAGGTCTCCATTCCAGTTAAACCGGCATAGTGTAGATACACCCGCCAGCAAGAAAAATAGATCTCAATGAAACCCAATGGGAACACCAGCGGGGTGGCTGAAGCTTTCCTTCAACGTTGCGAAGGCAAAATTTCTATGGCGGGCCGGACGGGATTCGAACCCGCGGCCACGGGGTTAAAAGCCCCGCGCTCTAACCATGCTGAGCTACCGGCCCATGTTCGATTGGATAACAGTTGAGGGGGTTTTTAAGTTTTGCCCCGAAACTTTGCAGAGCAAAGTTTCACCGGTTTGCACTATATTCTGGCGTCCGAAGGACACCTTGAGGAGGGCAAACACTCGAGGAATAACGATTAACGAGTAAACCGCCTCTAAAAATCAGAATTTTCACAGCACATACCTCTTCCGCCAGCGCTTGCACAGGCAAGGGCTGTGAGTATGGCGCCCGGGCCGGGATTTGAACCCGGGTCACGGGAGTGACAGTCCCGTATGATAGGCCGGGCTACACCACCCGGGCGCTTGATAGAGGCCGGCGGCGTTCCCGGTTTCCCGCCCCCTCTCGGAGGGCAGTACACCCGAGAACGCGGGCGGACTTAACTTCCGGGATCGAAACGAGACCGGGTGTAACCCCGCCGCCATGACC
>JALVUT010000057.1 GCA_027035445.1 Thermococcus sp. | reverse complement strand
AGATAGGGCGCCTCGCTCAGGAACGGCTTCTCTGGCCTGAACCCCTTGGCGTTCAGCCAGGCCATCAGGTCGCCCCTGGTTTTTGCGTAGAACTTCTCCTCTTCCGCCTCGCAGAGCCCCCTTATTTTACCCTTAAGCCAGTCGTCATCGATTACCACGAACTTCCAGGGCTGGGCGTTCATGCCCGATGGCGCCTCTTTCGCGGCCTTTATCCCCTTCAGTATGTCATCCTTTGGGGGCCTCTCCGGGAGGAACTCCCTCACGGTCTTCCGTCTCTTCGCCAGCTCGAGAACGCGCATGTCACCACCGTTCCATTTAACGCGTGGAACGAAAAAACTTTACGGCTCCCCGCCAACTGATAACGATGGGAGCGTTGAGACCTGCCACTGCAGTACTAACGATAGGGGCCCTGATCCTGCTGGCCTTCTTCCTGCTCCACGGCCCTAATTGGGGATCTCCAGGTTTCCACCTTAATAAGCTGGCCCTCCGTTCCTTCCTCGAATCTCAGTACGTCCCGGAGGCAGGCTTGCTTAGAGCGGCCGTTAAGGCCCATCCAGACAACGAGACGATTTACGTTGCCAACGACAACCTCCTGGCATCGCGCGCGCTGATAGCTCTCGGTTCGCCGCTGGGAAAACGGATCCTTGAAAACCTTGAGGCGAACTATTCCGGGGGATGGAACGGAAAGGTTGACCCTCTCCTTGGAAGGCCCATCAAAGACTTCTACTGCACCGAGACAAAGAACCTGGGAAGGGTTTATTCCCGGAAGTTCAACGCGACGTTCGAGATAAAATATGAACTCGCCAATATCTCGTGCAGGATGGGCGACTGGGAGTCCTACGCTGATCTCCTGGTTTACGGGGCTTTAAACGGACTCATAAATGGGAACGAAAACGGCGCCCTTGAGCTCTATTCCAGGCTTCTCGCGATGTGGGACGGAAACGGCTTCAGGGACAGGGCCTTCGATGGAACGTATCAGACCTACAAGTGCGCCCTCTTTGTCTACCTCTACCGCGCACTGAGAACCCCTGCGGAGGGTGGAGAGGTCTATTCACGCTGCCTTGACGTGATCTCTTCCCTGCAGGCCGAGAACGGCGGAATAATCACGGGCTATCGGGTTGAGAATAGGGAAATCACCCCGGTTGGCGATACCAACACGGAAACGACCTCCATCGTTGCTCTGGCCTTCTACTCGAATTATCCTGAAAAGCTCGGGAAGACTTAGGTAACTATACTGGCGGCGGGCAAAGTTTATAAACCCAAAAACCTACTCACGAGTATGATACTCAAGGGTAGGTTTGTTGACAGAAAGGCGGAACTGAACTTCCTGAGGGAGCGCTATAACTCTGGAAAGGCCGAGCTGATAATACTCTACGGGCGTCGGAGGATAGGAAAGACCTACCTCCTGCGGAGGTTCCTTGAGGAGACCAACGGCCTCTACCTCCTCGCTGAGGAGAACGAGACCAACCTGAGGGACTTCTCTTCAAGGCTGGCCGACTACTTCAACGATCCCTTTCTAAGGGAGAACCCGATAAGGAGCTGGGGGGCTTTCTTCACTTACTTGGCCGGAAAGAACTCTAAGAGGCTTGTGGTGGTGATTGATGAGGTTCAATACCTCGTCAGGGCCGATAAAGGTTTTCTGAGTACACTCCAGAAGTACTGGGATATGCACCTCTCAAGCAGGAATATAATGTTCATCCTCTGCGGTTCACTAGTGTCGTTCATGGAGGGCATGCTCTCGGTAAAGTCGCCCATCTATGGAAGAAGAACGGGAGCGTGGAAGGTAAATGAAATAGGCTTCTTTGACCTGCTCGAATTCCACCCGATTGGGGTCGAGACAGCGGTTAAGGCCTACGCGGTCTTCGGCGGGGTCCCCCAGTACTGGGCTGACTACAACCCCGAGAAAGACTTCTGGGACAACCTGAGGGCGCTGATCCTCTCAAAAGGAGCGAAGTACTATGACGAGCCTAAATACCTCTTCAAGGAGGAGTTGAGGGACGTCTCAAGATACTTCTCGATTCTGCGGGCTATAGCGCTTGGCTACACGCGTTTCGGTCAGATAGCGGATAAGGCCAGGATAGAGACCAAGAGCCTCGGCAAGTACCTCAACGTTCTGGAGGAGATGGGTTACATCAGGGAGGAAAGGCCGGTCGTGGGGAAGAGAAGGGCCGTTTACAGGATAAGTGATGCCTTTTTCAACTTCTGGTTCCGCTTCGTCTTTCCCAGACGGGACGAGATGGAGATGGGCTTTGATATAGTTGAGGGAATAAAAGCCGAATTCAACGACTATCTGGGCTTCGTCTTTGAAGATATAGCCAGACAGTTTCTGGTCGAGCTCAACAGGGCAGGAAAACTACCGTTTCGCTTCACGAAAATCGACCGCTGGTGGTACAAGAACGAGGAGATTGATCTGGTGGCTTTGAATGAGCGGGATAAGAAAGCCCTCTTCGTTGAAGTCAAGTGGAAAGACCTAAGCGAAAGGGAAGCGAGGGGAGTTCTGAAGGAGTTGGAGAGGAAGGCTGAACTCGTCGGCCTGAAAGGCTGGAAGAAAAGTTATGGCATCGTGGCGAAGGACGTGGAGGGAAAAGAAGGGCTGAGGGAAGAAGGCTGCCTCGTCTGGGATTTGGCCGACTTTGCTCAGACGTAAAACACCATCCCGTCGTAGGCTACCAGAACCCTGTTCCTCCACCTCTTCCTCACATACTCCGTCAGTTCAAGGAAGGGGAGGTTCTTGTGCGATATGTGGCTTAAAACGGTTCTCTCGGCGAGAGAAAGGCCTATTTCAGCGGCCTCATTCACGTTGTTGTGGTATGGGTCATCGGTTCCCGGTGGGTAGGTCGCATCAACTATTGCCAGCCTCAGCGGGGCCCTCTCTTCCAAAAACTCCCTCGTCTCCCCAGGGAGGCCCTTCGTGTCGTAGAGGATTGCAACGCTCTTCCCGTTTTCCTCGATCAGATAACCTAATGTCTCGACCTGATGGTTGAGCTTTATAGGGGTGATTTTTAGGGTGTCTATCTCCATGCTCTCCCAGGGCTTTAGCACGTTCGGCCTCAGGTTCTTCGGGTCGTTTAGGATTAGAGCGTCGGCGTGTCCCTCCGGAGCATAGAGTGGCGCCTCCAGGGCCATCCAGCGGAGCTTGTAGAGGCCGTAGATGTGGTCGTGGTGCCAGTGGGTGAGGAAGATGGCCTCCAGGGGAACGTTGAGGAAGTCCCTTATGTCCGTGCCGACGTCGAAGAGGACGGCTCTTTTGTTTTCGGTGATTACGGCGAGAGTTGAGGGCTTCCTCTGCGCGAAGCCGAACTTTCTAGCTTCGCTGCAGGTCGGGCAGGTGCACAGATGGGCAGGAATCCCCTCGCTTCCGCCCGTGCCGATGAAGTAGACGAGCATTCCCACCACCGATTTTATGGTTGTGAAATAGTTTCCCTTATAAGGGTTGCCGCCAAGGGTCGAATATGAGGTTCATTGCCGACATGATGCTCGGTCGCTTGGCCAGATGGCTCCGCCTCTACGGCTACGACACGCTCTACGGGATAGAGGATGACGGGGAGATAATTCGCGTTGCCCTCGGGGAGGGGAGGGTAATCCTGACCCGCGACTCCGACCTCGCTGAGAGGGCCGGAAAGCTCGGCGCCAAAGTTTTCCTCCTCTCGTCGAATTCTCTTGAGGGGCAGATCGATGAGCTCAGGCGCTTTGGGCTCGAGTTCGGGGAGCTCTTCCCGGCGAACGCCCGCTGCCCCAAGTGCAACGGCCCGATAAGACCCGCCTCAAAGAGGGAGGTCAAAGACAGGGTCCCCCTCACAGTTCACGAGAAGTACGACGAGTTCTATATCTGCGAAAACTGCGGTCAGGTCTACTGGCCAGGCAGGCAGTGGGAGGAGATGGTTAAAATCGATAGGAAGCTGAGGGGACAGAAATGAAATGGGAGCAGTGGGGGCCATTCTACCTCCGCATAGTCCGCGAGATGGGTTACTCGGTTGAGGAGGATAGGAAAGCCGCGGGAATCCTTCGCGCCCTCCTCCTCGAGGGAGACGAGTACATCCTGAAGGAAGAACTCGCCGCAGTTGTTGGGAAGAGGGTCTACATCTTCGGGGCCGGCCCGAGTCTGGAAAATGCCCTAAAGCGGTTTGACTTTTCAGACGGGACGCTCATAGCTGCCGATGGAGCGACTTCAGCACTCCTCGATGCCGGTCTGGTCCCGGATGTAATCGTGACCGACCTTGACGGCAGGATCCCCGACCTCAGAATTGCCAACGACAGGGGTGCCTTCATGGCAATCCACGCCCACGGGGACAACATCGACAAACTGACGGCCTACGTGCCCCTCTTCTCCAGAATCCTCGGGACCTGTCAGACCGAGCCGCTCGACATCGTATACAACTTCGGGGGGTTCACCGACGGGGACAGGGCGGCCTTTCTCGCGGAAGCCCTCGGCGCGAGGGAGATAACGCTGATCGGCTTTGACTTTGGAGAAACCGTCGGGAGGTGGAGCA
>JALVUT010000056.1 GCA_027035445.1 Thermococcus sp. | reverse complement strand
TTTTCCTGCTGATATCCCTTAGCATTATTTATATCGCCTCATTAAAACCTCCCTTAATCGCTCCCGCGGATGCAGTTACCGTAATCGCAACTGGCAACTATGGGATAGAGGAAAGCGGTATGGTGCACGCCACACAGGGAAGCATTCCGGTTAAAGGAAAGAGATTAGAGCACATCACCACAGCATACACCCGGATATTAAAGAAAAAAGGATATGCCTATCTCTATGATGAGAGGGTCGAATACAGAAGCAATGGCTGGGTTCTGTTCCGGTTTGAAATCCATGCGGTTCTACAGGGAGGGGAGTTTAAGGGCTATGCTGCGGTCAACGGAACAAAATACGACATAAACTCTCCCGAGTGGCAGAATCTCACAGGGATAAGCCTGAAAGAGCTCGCTGAGTTTATCAAACAGGGATATTTAAGGAGAATAAGGGGTATACTGGAGAAATCACAGTTCTCTGAAAAGACCTCATGGCTGGATATAAACAGACGCATATACGAGGGCACATACTCAAACTCCAGAATCAGCTGTGTGGAGAGATTTTCTAGAGGAAGGCTGAGCTCCGTGCAGATTAAGATGGAAATGCCGGAGCATTCGGAGGTAAACATTTCCGTATGGTCTTCATGAGGAGGTTCTCTCCTATTCAACCTTCTTTGGCCATCCCATTCTGGACGGAATCCGGGAGGAAACAGGCCTTTCAGGGAACTCAACTTTTTTGATGTCTATTCCAGCTTTTTTCAATGGCTTCAGTCCTCCTCTGACAACTGAAACCCCCTTAAGGCTACCTTTTGAAAGGGGATATCTTATGAGGAAGCTCACGGCGTAGACCGCCGTGAAGACAATGAGCATTCCTAGGTAGCCGTATCCAAAAAAGGCACTTACTATCGCTGAGACAAGGACGCTGATAATGAAGTCGAACTCTCCACCGTATCTCCTCTTCATCTTCGAGAGCACACCTCTGCTCAGGAGCTCAAAGAGGAACTCCATGCCCTCTGCTTTTGAAACCCTGAAGAGGAGGGGCTTCTCATTCAGCTCAAGAATTTTATCCGCCTGAATGACATAAAACGCACTCCCCATCTCACTCTCCAGCTCGATTACTTGGAGAGGTTTTGGAGGATTGTAAAGCCCCCGGGCGTTTATAAATAGCAGGGATTCAGGAGACGAGACATACCTGTATCTCACACCCTCCTCTTTAAAAATTTCCTCAAGAGCCCTCCTGCAATCGTTGAGATTCACGCACCTTAGATGGTAATACACAACAAACATCGATTTAAGCAATCTCTCTGTGAGATTTTCCTTAACAAGCCGTATCCTCATTTTATCACCCGGGATGCCCTCCTTTTCTTGTAGCCCCTGCGGAGTCCTTCTATAAGACCCGAGAGTAGAAACACCAGGGGCAGAAGATTGCTGATTATCCCCGCCTGTTCGTTCTTGTATCCTATATAGCTCAGAATGAGGAAGCCTCCCCAGAGGATGGCCTGTAAAATCCCGGAGATTTTGTTCATGCTCCATGTTCTGTGGGCCTTTCCCTCGGCAATCTCCCACAGAACAGCTTCGAGACCCTTTTCCTTTCCAACCTCATACTCATAGGCCACTCTCGGCCTTTCAACGCCCTCCAGCGAAGGGGCGAGGTAAAACCACCTGCTCACATCATCCCTGAGCTCAAGGACGTAGACCACATTTGAGGTTTTTAGGATGCTTTTTGCATTCTCAAAGAGTGAGTACTCATCAGGGTTCACAAGTCGGATGAAGTGTTTGAGTCGCCCTTCAATCTCCTTTGCATAGGCGCTTATTGGCTGATTCCCCACATCAAAGAGGTAGTATACAACTCTCGTCCCTCTGCCCATGTTCCCACGATATGAGGTAATAGAAAAAGGTTAAAAACTTAACTCCCAGCCAGCTCCCGGATCTTCTTCCTCACCAGTGTGTTCACGAGCTTTCCGTCGGCCCTGCCGCGGAGCTTCGCCATGGCGCGGCCCATTATCATGCCCATCGCTCCCATCCCCTTGGCCTTGATGACCTCGATGTTCTGCTGAATCACCTCGTCGATTATCCTCTCGACCTCCTCCTCGCTGAGGAGCGTCAGTCCCTTTTCCTCGGCAACCTGCCTCGCCGTCTTGGTCGGGTTCTTCGCCAGCTCCTTGAATATCTCCTCGAAGGCCTCTCTGGCGATCTTGCCTTCCAGGTAGAGTGCAAAGGCCTCCCTTATGTGGTCCTCACTTATGTTTTCTATAGGGGCCTCCTTCTTGAGGCCCTTGAGAACGACGACGAGTATCGAGGCCACGAGGGACGGCTTGAGACCCTTCCCAACGAGCTCCTCGAAGAGCTCGTCTCTCTCGTCATTGACGAGGGTCTCAGCCAGGCTCCTGTCGATCTTGTACTCCCTGATGAAGCGCTCGACCCTTTTCTGCGGCAACTCCGGGAGGTTTGATTTTATACGCTCTTTCTCCTCGGGGGGGAGGAATATGGACGGTATGTCCGTCTCAGGATACATCCTCGCCTTGCCCGGCAGCGGGCGCATGTACTGAGTGTTGCCGTCCGGCAGGGCCCTCCTCGTCTCCTCCGGGACACCCCCTATCGCCTCCTTGGCGCGCTTGACAACCTCAGCTAGGGCTTTCTTGGCAGTCTCTTTCTGAGCGGCAACGAGAACGAAGGCGTCGTTCTCGCCGAGACCAAGTTTTTTGATAACCGCATTAACCTCTAATTCGGTAATCCCATAATTCGGTAATTCATCGATGTGAAAGATTCCGCGGACGTACTTCTTGGCCCTGTCGGCCATCTCCGTTCCCAGTCTCCTGCCAGGCTGTATCTCCCTGCCGATCAGCCCGCGGAAGCCGGGGAGCTTGACGGCAAGGACCCTTCCGCCGTTCTCTATTGCCTTCGCGATTATCTTCGAGTCGGTGTTCCCGAAGATTTCCGTGACATCGTGGAACTCCTCTTTGATCTCCTCCGGCTTAACGTCCCTGGCGCAGAGCTCGTCGCGTATTTTAAGGAGGTTTACCTGTCTCTCCACCTCACGCTCGATGATGAGGGGTATCATGTCAAGCTCCTGGACGCCCTTAATCTCAACCCTCGCGCCGCCTTTGATTGAGACGTTGAGATCCTGTCTGATAGTCCCCAGACCGCGCTTTACCTTCCTCGTTGCCCTCAGGGCGTCGCCTATGTATTTCGCGACTACCTTAGCCTGCTCCGGGTGGTGTATGTCCGGGGTGGTACTTATCTCAACCAGTGGAATGCCGAGGCGGTCGAGGCGGTAGACTACCTCCTTCTCCCTCCTCTCAACGATTCTGCAGGCGTCCTCCTCCAGGCAGATCGTTGGAATGCCGACGCTTCCCCAGGGGGTGTCAACCCTGCCGTTCATGGCAACTATGGCCGTCCTCTGGAAGCCGGAGACGTTCGAGCCGTCGATAACTATCTTCCTCATGAAGTGAACCTCATCCACGGGCTTGGCGTTGAGCAGGTAGGCAATCTGGAGGGATACCTCAAGGGCATCCGGGTCCGGTCCACGGGGCGGTTCCTCGTCGATGTAGACCAGGTCTGCCAGCCTGTGGTTCCCCTCGTAAACGTAAGTCCGCCTCTTCCTGAACTCTTCAAGTGCCGCTGGGTCGATCTCTCCAATCTCGCTCATTGTTGGACGCAACCGCCTCTGAAACCGGAAGTCGATCCCATCGTTCAGCTCGCTGGGGACCGGTGAGAACAGCTTCTTCGTGTCGAGCTGTCTGTGGATTTCAAGACCAACCTTGAGACCCAGGGATTGATAGTCAGGTTTTTCCGCCATTTTTATCACCTCAGGAACGTGTCAAACCTCGTGTAGGGGGTTATCTCACCGGCGTAGTTTCTAAGCATCATCCTGCGAACTTCCTCCGGATCGTCGGTGTGGCCTAGAACCCACATGAGCTTGACGTAAGCAGTCTCCGGTAGCATGTCCTCACACGGGATGACACCGGCTTTGAGCAGCCGCCTGCCGGTGGAGTAGACGTTGAGATTAACGCGGCCGTAGATACACTGGCTCGTCATGCAGACCGTAACTCCCTCCTCCGTGGCGCGCTGTATGGAGTCTATAACGTATGTCGGGACATGGCCGAGTCCGGTTCCCTCTATAACGAGTCCTTTATACCTCCTGTCAACGAAGAAGTCCACAATCTCCGGGCTCATCCCGGGAAACGCCTTGACCAGGGCGACTCCCTCTTCTATCCTGTCGTCTACAACAACCTCTGAGTCGCCCCTCTTTTTGTGGTCCCCCCCTAGAAATTCTATCTTGCCTCCGGGCCACACCCTCGCTATGGGGACGTCGTTTATGCTCCTGAAGGCGTCCCTCCTGCTGGTGTGCATCTTCCTGACTTTGGTGCCTCGGTGGGCGAGGCAGTAAGTATCACCCGTCTCGCCGTGCATGACGACGGTGACCCCCCCAAAGTCCGCCGTCGCCATCCTGACGGAGCACGTCAGGTTCATTGCGGCATCGCTACTTGGCCTGTCAGAGCTTCTCTGGGCTCCGACAAGGA
>JALVUT010000055.1 GCA_027035445.1 Thermococcus sp. | reverse complement strand
ATCTCCGTTCTTCCGCGGTTGGTGGCTAGGATTAGTATCGGGGCTAGCTCACCTTCCATTGCCCTTGCTAGGAAGGAGAACGCTTCAATGTCAAGCATATGACATTCGTCTATGAAGAGCACTCCTGGAACGAGCGTGGCCTTCCCTTCCTCTATCCATCCCTTGACCGTTTCATCAACACGTTGTCTGACCTCGTCACTTATCTCAGCCCCTGTGCTGAAGAGCAGGCCGAAGATATTTCCACGGGCGTTGGCAACGTCGAGGTCGTGGAGGGTAACGGTATAGGTGAACTCCTTTATCTTAAGGACTGGTCCACTCGGTGGATTAACCTTCTTCTTGAAGAATAGCCCCTCTTCCTCCTTGGTGGTTCCTATCTTTGATATCCTCCCTGTTTCGGCGTCTATCTGGATTACGTCTCCTTCTTCGATTCCCATTTCCATGAGCTGGTACGCTATTTCCCTGCCGGCCCGTACTGATTTCTCATCGTCCTTCGTGTGGAGGGTTATGGTGACGCTCTCCGGCACCTCGGCATAGGGGTTAAATGGATGTCGCGTCTTATTTATCTTTATCTCCTTGACCTCACCTTCGTAGACCCTCCGTTCCTCGCTTATCCTAACACCTATAGCCCTTCGCAGGGCTTCTCTGAGGAACTCTGTCTTTTTGATCTCGGCCGAGTAAATCTCGCTCCCGGATATCTGGACGAAGGGAACGTCCTCACCGAGCTCCCTTGCTATGCCCATGGCTATGGCGGTTTTGCCGCTCCCAGTGGGGCCGACTAGAAGGATCCCCTTTCCGGCAAGTTTGCCCCCCTTGATAAGCTGAACGGCTATCCCTGCCGCTTCCCTTGCCTTGCTCTGCCCCACCATTCCATCGGCCATAAAAGGAGCCTTCCCACTCTCATCAAGCCCAAGTCCCTTTATGTGGGAGTGACTTCCGATTCTTTCGAGGCTTCTGGTGGCGACCTCCTCAATGACAGGCGTATTCTCACCCCCTTTAAGCTCTCCGGAGGTTAATAACAGAGGATGAATTTAAAAATTTGACGGCTCAGGTGGTTTTTTTTTTCGGACACCGGTTACCCCAAAGGCCAATGTCATCATCGCCAGCAGATAGTTCTCAGAATATCTTTAAAACGTTTGGCTAAGAATAACCCTGATGAGTAACACAATGAAAGTGGAGAGTTTCGTCATAATAATCCTCCTCATAGTTTCCATAACGTATTCGTTCCATCCAGTCTCAGGGAAAGGAACCTGCCCGCCTAAAATTGAACTTCCAGACCCGGTCCTCCTTGAAACGACCCCTTATTTTTCCAACGGTGGTCTCGTTTTTGGCGTTGATGTCTACTACTTATATCAATCCCCTGAGGGGATGTGCCCGATTTCCTCGGAAACCGACAGGCTGGAGTGTCTGAACGCCGATGCCCTTGACTTTGCCGTTCATTACAGGGTTATGAGCAGAAACATTACCGGAAAACTCGGCGAGATTCACGAAATGGTGAAGCCACTCCTGGCTCTTTCGGGTGGCAGGAGTTACTCCTTTTTGGCCGTCGCGCCGGAAGAAGTTGATGTTTCCATGGAGGGATTCACGAACGGGACCTTTGCACTGTTCCTTTTAAACTTGGGTGCTGGCGGAATTCTCATCCCCGGCGGAGATACACTACACACAGGATTGTGGCAAGCTCGTTGAAGGGAAAAAGACTGGTAAATGTCTCCGCTTACTCCAGATACTAACTCTCGGTTTCCCCTCTGGATTACATACAGGTTAACGGTGGGAGTTTTGTATATCCCGAAAAGTACTCCGTAGATTTCAGCGGGCTTCCGAATGGCTACGCAAGGGTTGGAAGCAGAATAGTTCCCATCTGCTCTCTCTGGCCACTCTACTCCTTTCTGAGCAACGGGACGGTTTACGGCCTCTTCAGAGTTCTGGGCAACTTTACGGTTTATCCCGGCTCATTGAATACCATGAGACCCCGACCAAAATGAACACACCTTCGAGGTCGGAAACCACCTCAGGCACTAACTCATCAGAAACAACCACGGCTGAAAAGGAAAAGTCAATCTGCGGGCCGGGAATAATCGTCCTCCTCGCCTTTTTAGTCCTTAGAAAACGTTGAGATACTTGTGCACCTGAAAGCTCAGGCCGACGTTCTTCCTGCCCAGTACCCTGGCTGCTTCGCGGTAGAAACCCATAAGCCTCCCCTGTGAGATGTCAATCGGCTCCCTCGGCTGGATAACGAGCGGGACCAGGTCCTTCAAAAGCTCCGCATACCAGCGGACGTTTTCAAGCTTTGTTCCGGGAGTAACGACTAGCTTGGCATAGGTCTTCGCTCCACCTTCCTTCAGAATCCTTATGCTCTCCACCTCGTGGAGAACGAGGTTCCTCCAGTCCTCGGTTGCCCCTGCGCTCTCGTCCTTTATATCCACGCTCGCGTAGTCGGTTATGGGAGCCACCTCTTTAATAAGCTCCGGCAGGCCGCCGTGGGTCTCGAGAAAGTTGTCAAAACCGAGCCCCTTCATACGCTCCATGAGGGCCTTCAGCGGTTTCACTTGGAGGGTCGGCTCACCGCCGGTGTAACTTATCGAGTGTATGTCTCCTGTATCGAGCCTCAAAACGGTGTTGATGACCTCATAGAGTGAAGCAGGGTTTGGTTTGTACTCGAACCGCCCGGTGAATGGCTTGACCTCGTAGCGCCAGCGCGATACCTTGGAGGCGTCAAGATACTGTTTAGAGTCGCAATAATTACAGTGAAGATCACACCCCGCAAACCTGACGAAGATCTGCCTTCTTCCGAAGGCCGAACCCTCAACGCTACCCCCTTCACCCTGCCAGCTGTTGAAGACTTCGGCCATTATGAGCTTCACTCTACCACCTCACAGCTCCTCCACGTTCAGCCCCTTCACCTTGTCGCTCACAAAACCCTCGAGTATCTCGACCCTAACACTCCTCTCCTCGCCGGTCATGTCTGCTATGAGTTGTATCCCCCTGACGTAGTCCCAGAGGCGCCTTTTAGCCTCCTCGGTAATGTGCTCTGCTATGATTATTACATCCCTTTCGTCCGGGTTTTCACTGAGGGCTTTGATCACCTTTCTTGTGTCTTCCACCGTGAAAACGCCCCTCTTCTTGAACAGCAATGGGATCACCTCCACACATAATGAGGTAACTGCATAAGTATTCAAATATATCTCATCAGGCTATGGACGGCCTCCTCGAAGATCTCCCGATCTTTCCCCTCCAAGATGCTGTCGAGGTAGTGGATGCTGGCCACGTTTAGGATAATATAAGCGGTGTTCCGATCAAGTCCAAGGGCATAAGCCTCGTAAAATACCATTTCTCTGCCCAACGCCTCATTGAGCATGTCCACGAAGTATGCAATGTCGTCCACGCTCAGCTCATCCCATTTACTCTCTATTTCGTCGAAATATCTTTCCAAGGTTCTAAGAGTCTCCAGATCAACTTTTAGGGTTCCCTCCGCATAGGAAAACTCACCAACCCGAAAGACCTTCACTCCCTCCTCATCTTGGACTCCCACGTAGTCCCACAGAAGGATTCCCTCAATAGGGTTGCGGCCGTACTTGCCTGCCAGGTATGAGAAGGCCTCCATGATCCCGTTCATGTTGTTGAGAAACCCCTCCTCATCCTGGAAGTAGATTACCTTACTCACCGTTCCGGCCATGGGCTGCACCTAACCTGGATAGGGTGGAAGGTTATAAGGATTTGTCCTCCTGTTCTGTCTCTGAGAGGGACTGTCCTGCAGGCATTTCACTGATTGCAGTCTTCTTTGGTAACATCATCAATAAAAGGAATGCACTGTGAACGGTAGTATCGGGCGAGTGAGGTTTAACTCCCTCCGGGAGCCTTTTACTAAATGTTCCCGCAGGATTTTTATAGTGCGGCTCCAAGGGGATAGGGGTGTCGCTATGGTCACGCTCATCATCGCGGAGAAGCCCAACGTTGCCAGAAAGATTGCCTACGCCCTTGCTGAGGGAAAGCCCCTTAGAAAGACAATAGGGAAGGTCTCCTACTACGAATTCACCCGGGACGGAAAGAGGACTATCGTTGCCCCCGCTGTCGGCCACCTCTTTTCTCTGGCCCCTCAAATCAAAACCTATGGTTACCCAATATTTGATATTGAGTGGGTTCCCGTTCACATTGCCGAACGGGGAAAGGGCTACGCGAAGGACTACATTAAGGCCCTCGCGACCCTGGCGAAGGGGGCCGACGAGTTCATCGTTGCATGCGACTACGACACTGAGGGAGAGGTCATAGGCTACACGGCCCTCAAATACGCCTGCGGCGTTGACCCCTCAAGGGCGAAGCGTATGAAGTTCTCAGCACTTACGAGGAGGGATCTCCTCAGGGCCTGGTACAACCTCGAACCGACTATAAACTTCGGGATGGCCAACGCTGGCGTGGCGAGACATGTTCTTGACTGGTACTGGGGTGTCAACCTTTCGAGGGCCCTCACTTCAGCCATAAAGCGCGCCAGCGGCAAGTGGATGGTTCTCTCGACTGGCAGAGTGCAGGGGCCGACTCTCAAGTTCCTCGTCGACAGGGAGAAGGAGATCCAGAACTTCAAGCCAACCCCTTACTGGGTCATAAAGATGCTTCTCGAAAAGAACAGCAAGAACTACACCGCGATCTACGAGAAGGAGCGCATCCTCGATGAAGAAGAAGCCAAAAGAGTAGTGGAGGAGGCGAAGAAGGGGTCTGCCTTCGTTGAGGGAGTTGAGGTAAAGCGGCAGAACAGAAAACCGCCTGTTCCCTTTGACCTCGGAACCCTTCAGAGGGAGGCCTACTCGGCCTTCGGCTACTCCCCGAAGAAGACCCTTGAGATTGCACAGAAGCTGTATGAGCGTGGAATAACCTCGTACCCCCGCACCTCATCACAGAAGCTCCCCAAGAACCTCAACTTCCGCTCCATTCTGCAGAACCTCGCCAAGCTTTCTGAGTACAAGCCCTTCGCCCACGCCCTCCTCGGAAAGGAGAGGCTCAAGCCCGTTGAGGGCAAAAAGGAAGACCCTGCACATCCTGCCATATACCCAACGGGCGAACTGCCCAAGTCCGGCGAACTTACCAAGGACGAGGGGAACCTCTACGATTTGATAGTGAGACGCTTCCTTGCCCTCTTCATGGAGCCGGCCGTGAGGGAGACGATGAAGGTGGTCATAAACTCCAACTCCCACCGCTTCATCCTGAGCGGCGCGAGAACACTTAAGGAGGGCTGGCTGAAGGTCTACGGCAAGTACGTTAAGTTCGATGAGGTAATTTTGCCCCCATTCAGGGAGGGCGAGCCGGTAAAGGTTCTCCAGATAAAGCGCGAGAAGAAGAGAACGAAGCCTCCGGCGAGGTACTCCCCTGCGGCGGTCATCAAGAGGATGGAGGACCTCGGCATAGGGACCAAAGCAACGCGCGCCCAGATACTCGAGACACTCTATGGCAGGGGCTACATTGAGGGCAAGAGAAGGATAAAGGTTACTCCCCTTGGAATGCGCGTCGTCAAAGCACTAGAGAACAACGTGCCCGACATAGTCAGCGTCGAGCTCACGAAAACCTTCGAGGAGAAGATGGAGGACATAATGGCTGGGAGGGCCAACAAGGACAGGGTAATCGAGGAGAGCAAGGCCCAGCTTCTTAAAATACTCAAGGTCTTCAAGGAGAGGGAGCTGGAGGTGGGGAAAATGCTCCTGGAGAGGAGTGGAGGGGGTATAATCACTGACCAAGAAAGTACCCGAAAGACCTCTCCCGTTAAAAGGCTCAGTGAGGACGAGGAAAACGACGTCAAGAAGAGTGCTGAACTGGAGGAAAAAAAGCCTCTCGTGCTCGGAAAATGCCCGAAGTGCGGCGGTGATTTGGTGGTGCGCTACAACAGGAAAACCGGAAAGAGGTTCGTTGGCTGTTCCAACTGGCCGAAGTGCAACGTCACCTACCCTCTCCTCCAGCGTGGGGAGATAATTCCAACTGGCAAGACCTGTTGTGACGACGCGCCGGTCGTCAGGATAAGGGAGGGCGGACGGGAGTATGAGGTTTGCTTGGACATGAACTGCAGGGAATACCGTTATCGGAGGGGCGCCAGAAGAGCCAAATAAACCTGTAAAAGTAAAGGGGAATCATATGAGCTGTCTGAGGAGATTTATCCTCCTTGGGCTCATGAGAACCTTTGGATTCTTCAGGAGTGCTTTGATAACCTCAAAGTAGTTACCACCGGCTATCTTCTCGGCGTCGGCACTGCTGAGCACCTGGATGAAGAGATCGAGGTCCGCATCGGTGAGTTTTTCCGTGACCTTCCTAACCTTGAGGATCCTCTCCAGTCTCGTCCCTTCTTTCTCCCACCACTCCCTGGTGTAATTCTGGAGGAGGTCTAGGTTTTCCTCTTCGAGGGCTTTGACTATCCACCTGCTCGCAAGCGTCCCCGCTTCCATAGCCTCACCCATTCCGCCACCGTGCATCGGGTTTACCTGTCTTGCGGCGTCTCCAACGACGAGAACGTTATCTCTGACTAGCTCCTTTACGAAGCCACCGACCGGGACAATACCAACGTTTATCTCCACGAGTTTCCTGGTGGGAATCCTGTTCTTCCTGAGCCACCTGTCAAGGTAGTACTTTGCCGTCTGCGGGTTGTCGGAGTTGATGCCTATCCCCACGTTGGCCCTGTCCTCGTCCTTCGGGAAGACCCAGATGTAACCGCGCGGTGCTACATCGTTGCCGAACCAGAGGTGGATTAAATCTGGATCGTAGCCCTCGATGAGCATTTCGTACTCGTAGCTTGAGTCAAACTCGTGTGGTGGGGCGTAGGTGTTGATTCCTGCCTTCCTTGCGATGGTACTCTCGACTCCGTCGGCGGCAACTATGATGTCCGCGTGTATCTCGACCGGTTCGTCCTCGTGCTTGGCCTTGATTCCAGATATCTTACCGTCCTTTCTTATGACATCGAGGGCCTCCGTCCTAGCCATGACGTCGGCACCGGCTTTAGCGGCGTAGTAGGCCAGCATCTTGTCAAAGACCTTTCTCTCAAGGATAACGCCGCTGACGTTTTTGTACCTCATCTCAAGCTCATAACCACTTGGCGAGTAAAGTTTGGCACCGTAGATCTCGCGGTTGATGAAGCGTCTATCGTACGGGATACCGTATTTCTTAAACACCCTTATGCTGATCCCCTCAGCGCACTGCTTCGGTGTACCAATTGCCCACTTCCTATCAATGAGCAGGACAGAGTAGCCCTCCTTGGCAACGTTTCTCGCAATTATCGGGCCGGCTATCCCTGCACCGACTACGACGGCATCGTATTTTATCCCTTTCATTCCCCTCCCTCCAGAGGTTCAGCTGTCAGTGCCCCGACGGGGCAGGCGTTAACGCAGATTCTGCATGATATGCATTTCTCCTGGTAGAAATTCCAGCTTGAGGAGCTGAGTTCTATTGCAAGCGTTGGGCAAACTCCGACGCAACCTCCACAGAGGTAGCACCTGTCCTCGTTGACCACGATTCTAACCCTCTCCACCATGCTCTTCACCCTCTGACTGGAGTCTTTCCACGTCGATTTCAATAACACCCTCTTTTATTTTTAACGGTATAACCCGGGCCAGCTCCTCTGCCTTGGCCACAACCTCTCTCTCCTTGAGGTTGAGTCTGTCGCTGAGTTCATCAACGGTTGCATTCCCCTCGGTGAGTAGATAATGCAGGATCGCCAGCTGGGTTATGTCCCCTATCTCATGGAGGTAGCGCTCTTTTATCCTGTTCATAAGGAGATCCCGCCCGCGCTCTACGGATTTGAGGGCTTGAAGAACCTTTTCAAGCTCTCTGTTGAGCTGTAAGAACTGGGTCACGAGTCTAGGAAGGTCTGAATCCGTGGTTTCAGGAAGGTTCACCTTAATACTGAATGTGCCCCTCGTGGAGTCGGTAAGGTTCAAACCGCGGTACCAGAATACGTTAGGGGTTACAGTGGCCACGTATGTTCTTGAGATGGATATATCGTAGTATTTCCTGGCGGGTCCTATAAAAGGCCCTTCCTTCTCGTGGGATCTCAAAATTCCCTCCCTTTCCATAATCTTAAGATGTTTTGCTACCGCCGTCGAGGAGACGCTCACCTTGCTGCTGAGGAAGCTGAAGTAGCACTCAGTGCAGGTGAGATGACTGAGGAGATCGCGTCTTACCTTGTTTCCTAGGATGTAAAATATATCCGGTTCAGTCATGGCCCACACCACCCAAATCTGTGACGTAAAGCTTATATAGTGAACATTTAACCTTAGGTTGCAAACTGGGGGATTAGTCCCCGTTGCAGGGTATAGCGTTCGGATGGTTATAAACCTTTAGTTGGGGGTGCAGAAAGATGGGATTGATTAGTGATGCCGATAAGAAGGTCATTAAAGAGGAGTTCTTCTCCAAGATGACCCATCAGGTCAAGCTCATTGTGTTTGTTGGGAAGGAGCACTGTCAGTACTGCGATCAGCTCAAGGAGCTGGTCGAAGAAATCTCCGAGCTGAGTGACAGGCTCAGCTACGAGGTTCTTGACTTCGACAGCGAAGAGGGCAAGAAGGTGGCCGGGGAATACAGGATAGACCGTGCCCCTGCAGTCACCATCACACAGGCCGGGAGAGACATGGGTGTCCGCTTCTTCGGCCTTCCCGCCGGGCATGAGTTCTCGGCCTTCCTTGAGGACATAGTTGATGTAAGCAACGGGACAACAGATCTCATGCCTGAGAGCAAAGAGGAGCTGGCCCGGGTCGGGAAGGATGTCAGGATACTGGTCTTCGTCACCCCAACCTGCCCCTACTGTCCGCTCGCCGTGAGGATGGCTCATAAGTTCTCCATCGAAAATAGGCTTGCCGGTGGGGGCAGGGTACTCGGCGATATGGTCGAAGCCATCGAGTACCCGGAGTGGGCTGATCGGTACAGTGTTATGGCCGTTCCGAAGATAGTTATACAGGTTGATGGCAAGGATAAGGTTCAGTTTGAGGGCGCCTACCCCGAGAAGATGTTCATGGAGAAGCTTCTTGCTGCCCTCGAGTGAGCCCTGTCCCTTCTTGTTTTCTTTTCCGACAAATACTTTTTTCACGGAAAGGTTATAAATCCACTCATCCAGCCGATACTGGGGGAGCCAATGGGCTTGGGCGTGGGAGGAATCAACGTTCGTTTTAAAGGGGAACTTGAGGATGGCTTTGAGAATGCCTTTAATGGACTATTTGCAAGGCGCTATCTACCTGATGTGAGGGAAGTCAGTGGTAATCCTCAGGTCATCGTTGAGCGCTTTAAGGGTGAGGAGTTTCGTGTGTTCAGCGCATCCTACGATCACCTCGGTGTTGACTCCTACAAGGTCGAATCAGACGTTCCTTCAGCTTATGGGAACGAGGCACCGGTGTTCTTCATCCTCCAAGCTGCGGCCAGGGCCGGGGCTAGGATTGGCAGGATGTTCATAACGGACTCGGTTGGAGTTGTCGCTCCGAGTGGAAAGGCCGTGCTCTTCGTGGGTTACCCTCACACGGGAAAGAGCACGATGTCTGCCCTTGCAATGGCAGGGGGACTTCCGGTTCTCAGCACCGAGAACACGGTTGTTGAGGTTAGAGGGAAGGAACTTTACATAGTCGGCGGTACTGAAGTTCTAGTCTACGATCCCAGGATCGAAGATATCTATGGCATCAAGGTCCCGTATGATGAACAGACCCGCAGTGGTTACAGGATAACAGACCTAAAAAGGAACAGGGATAGGGAAAGGCTACTTATGGATGGGGTTGAGATTGATATGATGATCCTCCTTCATGCTGCCTTCAACTGTAAAGAGGCCAGTTTTTCCAGAATACAGGGAAGAAAAGTCCGGAAAACACTCTGGTACTTCTCAACCGCCCTTATGAAAGGATTGGACTACTACGAACCATCACCGCTCCATGTACCAGTGAACGAGGAGATAAACCGGAATCTGCACCTCTTCCTTGAGACAGCCTCTGGGAACTACTCTAACAGGATGTTTGAGGCCTTTGGAAACCACAGAACCATTTTCGAAAGAGTTTTTGAAATGGAGTCCCCTATTGAAGACCGGGTACCGTCTCATTGTCGTTAAGACCACACCACGAAGTCTCCAATGACGAGGACATCGAGCCCCGCCCTTCTAAAGGTCTCCAGGGCATCCTTTGGTGAACATACTATGGGCTTGCCGTGCATGTTGAAGCTTGTGTTGAGCACCGCTCCAAGACCACTTCTCTTCTCAAATCCTTTAATTACCCTGTAATAGACGGGGTTCACCTTCTCTCTAACCGCCTGAGGTCTCGTGCTTCCATCAATGTGGACAACGGCAGGGGCAACCTTCCTGAACTCTTCGCTGGCGGTATAACTCATTGTCATAAACTCATTTGGACTTCCGCCGAGGTCTTCAATGTACTCGTCTGCCCTCTCAAAGAGCATTGATGGTGAGAACGGCTGAAAGGCGTCCCTACTCAGAGCAGCGTTGAGTCTGTCTTTAACTTTCCCATCCCGCGGATCAGCAAGGATTGAACGATTACCCAAGGACCTTGGTCCAAACTCCATCCTTCCCTGGAAGAAGCCGACAAACCGGCCGTCCATTAGGGAGTCGGCTGTGAAGGCGGGGACATCTCCTACTTCTTCAAATTCAGCTCCTTCTCTCCTCAGGATCGTCTCAACCTCCTCGTTTGAATATTTTGGGCCCAGATATGTATGTCTCAGCCTAAAAGGCTTCCACTTACCATCGAGCCTCTCCAGTTGTGCCTTCACAAAAATAGCCGCACCAAAAGCGAGTCCACTATCATCCATAGCTGGAAAAACCCAGAGGTTGTCATCCCCAAATATTTCCCTGAGGATCGCATTGGCCTTGACGTTCTGGGCCACACCCCCGGCATAGGCCAGTCTGGAGCCCTTCTTCCCCAGTTCCAGTCCGAATTCCCCCAAGAGCTTTTCTAGGTGGGCCTGGGCACTCGCCGCTATCTCGATGGCTTTCTTCTGCAGCGTCCCATTGAGCCTGCCGTGTTTTATCTGGGCCGCTGTCTCTTCAGCCTGATTTGAGGGATATCCCAACAGCTTGGACAGCCTTCTTGTGGCCTCAGTACCAGTGGCTTTTAGGTGATTGTCGAAGCTCAGACCGTTCAGCTCGATTATTGTGCTTAAATCGTAGGTCGGCCTCCCATAGGCGGCCAAGCTCATTACCTTGCCCTCGTCGTGCATTGGCTTGAAGCCTAGGAGTTCAGTGATGGAAGCGTAGAAGTCTCCGAGGGAATCCAGGTAGGTGCTCTGGCCTATCCTTATCATCTGGCCGTCTATCGCCAGGTAAATTGATGAGCTAAGCCCGTCGCCGGCTGCGTCGATACTTAAAGCTATCGCCTCCCGCCAGCCGGAGGTATGATAGGCCGAAGCGGCGTGGGCCAGGTGGTGCTCAACGAAAAGGATCTTTTGCTTGAAGTCCGGCCCGAAAGTTGCCCGGAGATTGGCCTCAAGCTCCAAAAGACGCTTTCTTTTCCTGAAAATACCCGCAATGGCTATAATGTCAATATCCTCCGGGGAGGCATTGGCCATTTTGAGAACTTCCAACATGCTAAGTGATGGAAACCCACGATACTTCTTGACACGGTTTAATCTCTCCTCGTTGACGGCTAACACCTTATCCCCATCTATAAGCACTGCACCAGCATCGTGGCCATCATGGATTCCAAGGATCATGATAGCCCCTCCGTATTTAACTTTTAAAGCTTCACGGGCAAGTTTAGGGGCGCTAACTGGTGCATATAACGGCGACATTTGCCCTTCTATGTCTCCGTGGTGTTGCAGGAACCCCAAATAGATGCCTTCTAGCGTCCAGCGGGGGTGCACTCCGGGCCAGGTGGATGAAGGGGGAATTGAGACTCAATACGTCCTCGCGAACCTTGCGATGAACTTTGCCTCCCTTCCGCAGATCGGACACTTCTTGTCCATAATCATGGAGTTTTCCTCTGGATACGGCGTTCCGAGCATTTTGGCATCAAGTGCTTCCTCCATCTCAAGACCGCAACTTTCCTCCCCACACCAGGGAATCTCCACTATACCGCGCCTATCCTTGAAGACCCTTCTAGCATCTTCGATGGTGTCAACACGCTTGATGTGCCCCTCAAGGAACTCCTTGGCACGCCTATGGAGGTTCTCGTGTATCTTGTCGAGGGTTTCCCTGACCTCCTTCACGAGGTCGCTCCTCTCAACGGTTCTTTTCTCAAGGGTGTCCCTTCTGGCCAGAACCGCCTTTCTTCCCTCCACCTCCCTTGGACCGACCTCTATGCGCAGAGGGACACCCTTCATCTCCCAATCATAGTACTTTCTGCCCGGTCTAATGTCACGTTCGTCAACGTGGACCCTTACACCGATGTTCATTAGCTCCTCCGCTATTTCCCTTGAGTAGACTGAGACATCCACCTCAACATCCTTCTTTGGAATGGGAACGACCACGACCTGTATCGGCGCCACCGTTGGCGGGAGAACCAGCCCCCTATCATCACCATGCACTCCTATAAGAGCTGCGAGAAGACGCTCACTCATCCCGAAAGTTGTCTGATGAGCGTACTCGTGCTCGCCTTCCTCAGTCTCGTACTGGATATTATATGCTCTGGCAAAGTTCTGACGATAGTTGTGCATGGTGCCTATCTGGAGCGTCCTGCCATCGGGCATCATAACCTCAGCACCGAGGGAGTAATAGGCACCCGGAAACTTGTCCCACTCCGGTCTCTTGGAGACTATGTAGGGGAGGGCCAGGAGTCTTGTGAGCCTGTCAAAGATTTCTAAATCTTCCTTTATCTGTCTCTCAGCGTCTTCATAGCTATCGTGGGCTGTGTGGGCCTCGAAGAAGCGGCTTATCTCCCTAACCCGGATGAGAGGTCTAGTGTGTTTGGTTTCGTAGCGGTAGGTGTTGACTATCTGGTAGATTTTGAAGGGCAGATCAGCGTGGGAGCGTATCCAGAGTGAGAACATGGAGTACATCGCCGTCTCGCTCGTCGGTCTGAGGATGAGCCTCACTTCCAGTGGGTCATGACCCGCGTGGGTAACCCAGTAAACCTCGCCCTCAAAGCCTGCTATATGCTCAGCCTCCTTTTGAAACTCGGTTTCGGGTATTAGAGCCGGAAAAAGAACCTCTTCATGACCGGTTCTCCTCATTTCGGCATGAATTAGCTTTTCAACATTGCGCATGATCTTCAAACCATATGGAAGCCAGATATTCATCCCTTTCACGGGGTAGCGTTTGTCCTGGATTCCAGCGGTCTCGATAAGCTCGTTGTACCACTCGCTGAAATTCTCGCTCCACCTCTTTCGCTTAACTTTACTGCCCATAGACACCACCTAGGGTTGAAAGCCCAAAGGACTTTTTAAGTTTTCCCGGTGGCGTTTGGAATCCGCTGAAGGCCCGGGGAAAACCTTTTTAGGTCGTTTCGATATTCATCTTAAGGTGATAGCATGAGACCAAAGGTTGTGGTCCTATTTAAGATGAAGAGCGGTCCGGTAGAGGAGCTGAAAAAGTACGCGGATGTTGAGTTCATTCTCTATCCGAGCGTCGACGAATTGAGGAGGAGAATAGGGGAGTTTGATGGAGTGATACTGTCACCTTTGAACCCACTCCCGCGTGAGGCCATTGAAGGGGCCGGGAAGCTTAAGGTGATCAGCTGCCATTCAGCCGGCTATGACCACGTGGATCTCAAGACCGCAACGGAGAACGGGATTTACGTCACGAAAGTTGCCGGAGTTCTGAGCGAGGCCGTTGCCGAGTTCGCCGTTGGACTGACGATAGCCCTCCTCAGAAAGATAGCCCACACCGACCGCTTTATACGCTCCGGAAAGTGGGAAAGCCACAAGATTATCTGGAGCGGATTCAAGGACATTGAAACCGTCTACGGCAAAACCGTTGGAATTCTCGGCATGGGAGCTATAGGGAAGGCGATAGCGAGAAGGATGAAGGCGATGGGCACGGAGATACTCTACTGGTCGCGCTCCCGCAAGGAAGACATCGAGAATGAAGTCGGTGCAGTTTACAAACCCCTCGAAGATGTCCTGAGGGAGAGCGACATCGTCGTTCTGGCCCTTCCAGCGACCCCCGAAACGTATCACATCATCAACGAGGAACGGCTGAAGCTCCTTGAGGGGAAGTATCTCGTCAACATAGGCAGGGGAACCCTCGTCGACGAGAAAGCCGTCGTTAAGGCCATCGAGGAAGGAAGGCTGAAGGGCTACGCAACCGATGTTTTCGAAAACGAGCCTGTCCAGGAGCACGAGCTATTCAAATTCGAGTTGGAGACTGTTCTGACACCCCACTACGCAGGGCTCTCAAAGGAAGCAATGGAGGACATGGGCTTTCAGGCTGTCAAGAACCTGCTCGCAGTTCTTCGCGGTGAGGTTCCAGAGACGCTCGTTAACAGGGAGGTTATCAGGATTCGCCCTCCCGAGGAGGTTAAGATGCTCTGAGGTGAGAGCATGCTGGCTGAAGAGCTTAGGGAGATAACTCAAATTCCCGGAATTTCTGGATATGAGGAGAGGGTCAGGGAGAGGCTCGCCGAATGGATCAAACCCTACGCCGACTGCAGCACTGACACAATCGGAAATCTCATCGTAGAGCTCGGCGAGGGGGATCTCAAGGCAATCTTCATGGCCCACATGGACGAGATTGGACTGCTCATCACAGGAATAAGACCCGATGGAAAGCTAACCTTCAGGAAGATAGGCGGTATAGACGACCGCCTTTTATACGGCAGGCACCTCGATATCATAACCGGGAGCGGAAAGCTGGACGGTATTATTGGAGCCCTGCCGGTTCACCTGAACCTCGAAAGGAAGTTCGACACGGTTCCCTGGAGCAGGCTGGCGATTGACATCGGCGCGGAGAGCCGGGAAGAGGCGGAAAGTCTCGGTGTTAAGGTTTTAGACTACGCAGTATTCAAGAAGCACTTCGCGGTTCTGAACGACCGATGCGTCTCGACCCGCTCCCTTGACGACCGCTTCGGCGTTGTGGCTCTCGTCGAGGCGATAAAGGATCTGGTTGACCACGACCTCGACGGGCGCTACATCTTCGCCTTCACAGTGCAGGAGGAGATAGGCCTCAAGGGCGCAAAGTTTCTGGCGGAGAAGCACTCTCCGAAGTATGCTTTCGCCATAGACTCCTTCGCCTGCTGCGGCGACCTAACCGGCGATGTGAGGCTCGGGGGAGGGGCCGTCATAAGGGCCGTGGACAACTCCGCAATCTACACGAGGAGCCTTGCTAGAAAAGTTGCCGCAATAGCCTCGCGGAACAAAATCTCCCTCCAGATAGGCGTTACAGGTGGCGGAACCGACGCTTCGGTCTTCCAGCACAAGAGCGAGGTTCTCGCTTTGAGCGTGCCGATCAAATACCTCCACAGCGAGGTCGAGACGCTCCACCTCGACGACCTTGAGACGCTGATAAAGCTTATAGAGGCTATCGCCTTTGAGCTCTGAGAAAGTTTTATAGCCAGTGAACAAAAGACGAATTGGTGGGAAAAGTGGGACTAACAAAGATGGATGAAAAGGGCAGGATAGTCATTCCGAAGGGGATAAGGGAAAAGCTGAAGATAAAACCCGGTGAGGAGTTCTTGGTTACAGAACTCGACGGCGATACACTAATTGTAAAGCGTTTCAACGTCAAAAAGATGCTTGAAGACCTGATAGAGAAGGCCAAAGAGGCTGACCCCAAGAAGCTCCAGAAGGAGACAACCGAAGAGGGGAACAGGGTTGCCAGGGAGAAATACGGGGAAGTTTTTGATTGACACCAACGTCTTCATTGCCGCTGTAAAGCGGGGCTGGGTGGATACGAGAGAGTTGCTCCTCCCGCTGCTCTCCAATGAAGAATACCAGATTATCGCAAACGATGTCCTGCTTGCGGAGTATCAAAAATACGTGGAAAGGCTTGACGCCCTGGATTTCTATGGGTTCCTTGTGAGAAGGGATGAGGTAGTAAAGTCAGAGCCAAGTGATGTTGAGAGGGTGCTACCATACTTCCCAAAAAGCCAGGCCGCGGATCCAGTTCACGCGGCAACCTGCCTGGTAACCGGGGCAGCAGTCATCACAAATGACAGGCACTTTGAGAGGGTTTCTGAAACGGGTCTGATTGAGGTTTGGAGTATCACAACGGCCATTAAAAGACTAATCAGGAGGTGATCACTTGCTCAAATACATCGGATACTTCGGTGTTGGAATCTTTATAGGAATCCTCGCCGCCCTCTTCGGCCTCGGAGGGGGTTTTCTGATAGTTCCAACGCTCAACTTCCTCGGAGTTGAGATACACCATGCCGTTGGCACCTCAAGTGCCGCAGTTGTTTTCACCTCGCTGAGCTCTGCCGTAGCCTACCACGGGCAGAGAAGGATCCACTACAAGGCTGGATTACTGCTGGCTTCAACCGCCGTCATAGGAGCTTATATAGGGGCATGGGCTACCTCCTTCATAAGTGCAGCCCAGCTGAAGGTTATCTTTGGCCTAGCCCTGATAATAGTGGCTGTGAGGATATACCACAAGAGGACAGCGGAGCCAAGTGAAGTTAAGCTGGAGGACGTTAAGCTCAACTACAGGGTTGTTCCCGTTGGAGGTTTCTTCGCCGGAATAACCAGTGGTCTGCTTGGTGTGGGGGGAGGCATAATCAATGTTCCCTTCCTGACATATCTCGGCCTGCCAATCCACTATGCCGTGGCAACCTCGAGCTTTGCTATAGTCTTCACGGCTACGGCGGGAACGCTCAAACACTACGCAATGGGCAACGTACAGGTTCAATGGCTGGTCCTTCTAGTGCCGGGCCTTATAACCGGCGCCCAACTTGGGGCAAAGCTGGCAAAGAGGACAAGGGCAAGTAGCCTGAAAAAAGGATTTGCAGTGATAATGGCCCTGCTGGCCCTGAGGATGATTATGAAAGGGCTGGGTCTTTCAGTCCCGTAAAGATGGAATAACTTTTAAGGACAGGGGCGAAAGCGCCATCATGTTTCAGTACCTCCTTGACTTTGCCATCGGCCTTGCAATCGGGGGCACCGCGGGTCTCTTCGGTGTGGGTGGCGGTTTCCTGATAGTGCCCACCCTTACCCTAATGGGCCTGCCGGTACATCAGGCCATCGGCACGAGTCTGGCGTGCATAACCATAAGCTCGCTCTCCTCGGCCTACACTCATCTCAGAAAGGGGGCAGTTTTCTTTGGAGTGATCGCAATAAAAGAATCCTTTTCAGTCCCCTCTGCAGTTTTGGGTGCATATCTAGCGGCAATGCTTCCTGAGAAGGTTCTCCGTGGCATCTTTGCGTTTCTCCTTCTCTACTTAGCCTATAGTCTGATGAGAGAGAGGAGGTATGCCGGACAGGTTGAAGGAGGAGGTGTTAGATACCGCCGCGTTCCCTTTGTCGGTGTGATCGCAGGCCTGACATCAGGTCTCCTAGGCATCAGCGGTGGGATTTTAAACGTCCCCCTCTTCCACACCTTTATAGGTCTGCCCATGAGGTACGCCATTGGCACCTCCAGTCTCGCGCTCTTTTTCACCGCCTTTGCCGCAACCTGGGCGCACTACCACCTGGGACAGGTAAGGATTGAGACCGCCCTCCTCCTTGCACCGGGCCTGATAATCGGTGCATACCTCGGAGCTAAAACCGCTCACTCCGTCAGCCCAAGGGGGCTCAAGCTTGGGTTTGCAGTGCTGCTTGTTCTGGTTGCGCTCAAGATGCTCGTTTAATGAGATGATCTGGGACATGTTTTTAACCATCGGTGCCGGAGGAGCGTTGGTGGTGGTAATGGAGAGCCTGTTCACGAGGGCAAAAGAGGAGTACAACGTTGAAATTCGTGATCCAACGGACATGACATCCGCCTGGAGACTCGTTGAGATCCTTGAGGATAAGGGCTGGGTAATTTATATAATAACCGCACGGGGGAGAAAACAGGTCGATGCATGGCACCAGAACTTTGGGAGCCTTTTTGCACAGTTTGGTGAGAGCCCCCACTTCAACAGCGTTCTTGAAGGCATCTGCACCGTGGCGCTCCTCGTGAAAGAGCTTGAAAGGGCGGGCAGCCTTTCGGACGGAGATGTCTAATTCGTGTGGTGATAGCATGGGATTGAGGAGGCTCACCGTTTCTGTACTTGCCCTTCTGATTGTCGGGGGGATGCTTCAATGGGGCACCGCCGCGGACAGCGCGTCTACTCCATCACCGAGCGGGAATGTCTTTCAGGAAGCCCAGACCGCGGGGGCCCTGATTGAAAAGTTAAACATGGTTGCCAACTTCACGGATAGTGCAATAAGATCCTCCCATTTCTCCCGATCTCACGACTACACATTGGCGGAGACATACCGCAGGAAGGC
>JALVUT010000054.1 GCA_027035445.1 Thermococcus sp. | reverse complement strand
GGGGTGGGACATATTATATTATACTATAGGGAAGGACCGTTGACCACTTTAGAAAGCTCCTCTACGCTCGGCGCAATCACGAGATACGAGTCTTTCACGAGGACAACCACCGTATCCCCTGCTTTCAGACCGTTTTCCTTCACCCAGTCGTGTGGCAGTGTAATCTCCACGCTGTTGGAACGGGAATTCGCTTTCCTTATCCGGTAGGCTCTTACAGGTATCATGGTCGTGCGTATATCGAAAAGCATAAATACCCATCTAACCACGTCATGACATCGTAAGCCGCCGTAGCTCAGCCCGGTAGAGCGCCTGTGACCCTCCTCGAAAAATCCTCCGGAGAGGTGGGAAGGAGGGTTACTTCGGCCTGTTAAGCCGGTGACCCGGGTTCAAATCCCGGCGGCGGCGTTGGAGGTGGGGCGGGGGTTACTTCGCCGGCGATGGTCCCTGATGTGGGATTGGCGGCCCACATCCCCCGCCCAAATCCTCCACTTTACGTGGGGGGTGTTGAGGGGGATACTTCGGACATTTCGGGTTCGAATCCCGAGCCCCCCTCGTTTAATCCCCCAATCCTCTTTGGAGGTGGTATTTTGAGGAGAACGAGACCTTTTAGGTGGAGAGAGCAGCGCAAGCAGCTGCCAGCACCCGACCATCGCAACAGAGAGGGTTTCCCTTCGTACACAAGGAGTGCGAAGGAAGATGTCGTCAACGTTCTGATGACAGGAACGACTGCGAACACGTTCTACGTCAGCGCTCAGGAGTTGGTGGAAGAGCAGCTCGCAGTTCTCAACGAGTTCGAAGACTTGCAGTTTCTTGCGAAGGCGACAGTCTATGCGAGAGAGCAGGGATACAAGAGAGAGCTGCCTATTGCTTCTTCAGTGGTCATCTCAAAGCGGGACGAGAGCAGGGGTAAGAAGCTGTTCCGTGCAACCGTCAGGAGGGTCTGCCAGAATCCGCACGACTGGCAGAAGTTCATTGACATCTGCCGTTCCGGTCTTATCCGCGAGGGCTTGGGTAGGGTTCTAAAGGAGGAAATCATCCATGCACTGGCAGAGATGTCAGTCTATCACGCAATGAAATACCCGAAGGCCGTTAGGGACATGATTAGAATTGCCAGACCTCACGAAAGCGTAAACAGAACCGTCATCAAGTACATCATGGAAAACGACCACAGCGGCGATGAGCAGCTCGAAGCCCTATACAGGCTGAAGCACGCAGAGACGGATGAGGAGGCAGTGAAGGCAATCGAGGACGGCAGGCTTCCGTTTGAGGTCGTTACAGGAAGCGTTCTGAAGATGACGCCGGCAATCTGGGAAGCTCTGCTTTATCAGGCGCCGTACTTCAACCTGCTTCGCAATTTGAACAACTTCATCAGAAACGGAGTACTGAACAACCTTAACAACGTTGATTATGTTGTAAAGAGACTGACTGACCCTGAAGCAGTGAGAAAGTCAAAGCTCTTTCCATTCCGGTTTTACATCGCTTACAGGATGCTCGAGAGCTTCCGGTACGACTGCTTTATCAGGTCAGCACTCGAGAAAGCTCTTGAGCTATCGGTCGAGAACGTTCCACAGCTCGACGGCAAGGTCTGCATTGCTCCAGACGTCTCGTGGTCGATGAGTTCAGCTCTGACCGGCGACTACAGCGTTGTGCAGTGCGTTGACCTTGTGGGTGTGTTCACCGCCATTCTAATCAAGAAGTGCAGGGAGCTTCCACTTCTGCTGCCGTTCAGGAGCGACATTGTGGAGTACATTGCAACGGAGGCGTACGAGAAGGAGACCATTCTCGACATCGCTTCCGTGTTCGAGCCAGAAAACGGAACATCGCTGTCCGCACCGGTAGAATGGCTTCTGAAGCACAGGGAGAAAGTGGACTACCTTATCATGTTCACCGACAACGAAGAGTGGGTTGGCAGGCCATTCGTCGAAGCGTTAACGGACTACGTCCGCTTCAACCCAGACGTGCAGGTTTACTTGATAACGCTGCTGCCGTACAGAGACTACCCGGTTCCCGACACGCCGGAGTTCAGAAACGTCCACTTCATCTTTGGATGGTCGGACAGCGTTCTCCGGTACATCGCAGACGACAGAGAGAAGCAGATTGAGGAGATTGAAAGGGTTAAGCTTTAATCTTCTCTTTTTTGGAGGTGGTCAAATGAAGACTAAAGATTACGAGTTCAAAGGTAGAATGTATAGGAGCATACACTTTGATGAAGAAGACATCACAATATATGTCGAAGCCTTCCAGTACAGCGAAGACGAAGAGCACCAGCTCGACGCGTTTTACGAATTCCAAGGAGACTACTTCTACGACAACTTCAAGTCGCTGAAAGACGCTGTGCTTAAGTGCAAGGAGCTTCTGGACAAAGGATGGGAAGTAGTTCGCTTGTCCATCAAAACAGGAGACACTCACTTTTACTACGAAGACATTGTAAATAATAAGGCGTGGGCAAACATAAAAATCGACCTAACTGAGATTAACAAGGAGCTGTCCGATAAACTTGCCAAGATTAGGAATATCGTTGAGGGTTGAACTTTAGTTTTCTCTTTTTTGGAGGTGGTTTGATGAAGTTCAAGGAGAAATATAAGAAAGAGATAGAAATTTACGACAAATTTGCTGAGAATGAGGTTTTCTACGATATTGTTGTGCTTGGGCTGGTTGCATGGATTTGCGATGACTTGTATGATGGTGAAGTAAGAAAAAGAATGCTTGAAGTCATAGACGAGTGCAGAGAGCGCCTTCTGAACAAGGAGGTGGAATAATGCCATACTTGTGGGAGCTGTTCGGCTTGTCGGATAAGCAGGCAGCGAGAGTGGCATCGATAATAACATGGTGCATCAACGAGGAAACGAAGGAAGGAGCAACTGAGGAGACGCTTCTCCGGAGAATATCAGAGCTTTTCGATAAATACGGGATTTCGGAGAAAGAGAGGCTGTTCGGGATGTATATTGCAGGAAAGTTCGTTCTGGCAGTGAGGGCAGTGTGGGTGGATGAGAAGGAAATCTACAGGTGGTGCGTGGAAGTCGTCAGTGCACGTAGCAGTTTGGATGAGAACATCAGGGAGTACGAGAGGAGGTTCACACGACAGACGACAGAAAAATGACCTATAATATGCCTCAACCAAAAATTCTTCGACAGAGAGGATTTATCATGCCTCTGAGCGGACGACTGCTGAAGGATTTATTTTGAATGTGCAGGTGGGAGCTTACCACCCCATCGTAACTCTATTTCTTTTAACCCGTATTTTAGCATAGAATGTGCATTTGCCAGTGCCGGTGAATATTCTAAGTCTATTCTGTTTAAAATCCCCAGTAAGACTCTAAGTAGCTCCACAATGTCTTTAATTTCTGTCTTTATGACGGAGTTACCTTCACATGCCAGCACAATTACTTTAAGAGACTCATTTTCACCTTCAAGCTCCCAAACTGTGTTGTTTACACGATAAACTTCTCCCTTCTTCATTTTAACCGCCCCCTAAAGTGGACAGCACACGAAATAGCTTGTAACTTATCACCTCAACCGAGTAGTTCAGCTTCACAAAATCCCTGTCGCTCGGCTGCTCTTCGAGCTGCTTAAGGATTCCCTGCTTTATTTTCTCTTTTAATGGCGAAACAATTATCGCTGCCTTGCACCCCTTCAACATGACTGGTGCGTCTCCTGCTTCCGTCATGACAACAGACAGCCCGCAGGCGAGGGCTTCGAGGTTTGCGTATGGTGCGTTCTGCTCCTTCCATTGTGGTGTGTCTCTCGAAGCGAGAACGTGGACTTTTGCTGAGTTGTAGAGCTTTGGAAGGTTTCTGTAAGGCTGCCAGCCCGATATATCTCCGTACTCTGGAAAACCCTCGTACGGGAGCTTATCGTACGGCCTCTTGTACCCCATCCACAGGTGGCTCAGCTTCAGCTCCCTGACCGCTTTCTCAATCAGGTCCACTCCCTTATTGACTGTCCACCCTGCACATGTGCATGTGTCGTAGGTCTTCTTTTTCTTGTACGGCCGGAACAGGTGACAGTCCACGCCAGCCTGTAGCATTGGGCCGTAAACTGGCTTGCATCCCTTCCTCTTCAGCACGTCAACAGCACCCGGACAGCCGCCGATGTATGCGTCGAAGCTAATGCCCTCCCATCCCCTTGGTTGCATAATATTCTCCCAAGAGAAGAGGACGAGTTTGTACCCAAACTTTCTCCTGTACTTCGCCGCCTGCAGAATTGTGCCGTAATCCAGCTCGTCGTTTATGTAAATGACATCCGGGTCGAACTCCTTGAGGTAATCGAGAAAGCCCTTAATGCGGAGAGATGGGAAAAAAGAAATGGGTACAATTGTTAGGTTGCCTTTCGACTCGTATTCCGTCCGCTCGTTCATCCACTGCTTCGGTGCGAGCAGAATGGTTTCTATGTCGAACTTCTCAGCGAAGTGTCTGTAGAACCTCTTCTGCCTTTCAGCGGACAGTGAGTGGCCGGTGCAGAGGACTCTCATCAGCCGATTACGAATTTCTTCCAGTAGTCGATTACAACCTTCAGAGCCTTCTCGAGGTCGTATTTGGGCTTCCAGTGTATCTCGTCGAGCCTCTCGCTCGTCAGGCACAGGTTAATCGGGTCGTGTGGTCTCGGCTCTGCTCCTTCCACCACTTCCACGTTGTCGTAT
>JALVUT010000053.1 GCA_027035445.1 Thermococcus sp. | reverse complement strand
AATAACTGATAACTACCATAAGTATCAGGCAATTCTATACCAAGATCAGGATTAGGCAACCAAATATAACGTTTTTCCAAGTTGTCCCAAACTTTTTTGTAAAGCGGAACACGACCTGAACCACCTGCACCAATAGCTTGACGACCTAATGAACGCTCAGAAGCTTTCTTCATGTTGAGGATCATATCCGAACGTACTTTATCAGCCTGAGCTTGAACGAGATCAAGGTTAGCCTGTTTGATTTTGTTGTCCATGACAGCCTGTTGACTGGCAGAAAGACTACGACCTATAGACTCAGCAGCTTTACCAATACCTGAACCACCTTCAGAAGCAAAAGAGGGAGAAGCACTCATTGCAGGGGCACCGATAGCATAGAGCGGGTGAATACCTGACTTTTCAGCATCCTGGACTTTCCATTGGATACCGTTTTGAGCGAATTCCTTCTGCATCTGATAGTTACGTTCATTGGCTTCACGTTGAGCCTTAGCATCGGACTTAGAGCCGAGTAGACCACCTAAAGAAGAAATAAGACCACCGAGTAAACTCATCAACAACTCCTATTATGATGTTGTCTGTGCATTGGACGGTGAGAACCACCACGACCTTTAGCACGGAAAAACTGAACACGACGAGCCCGATCAGCGCGGGCAACTTTTTGCCTACAGAGCTCTTTACGACTTAACAATTGTTCATGATGAAAAGGGATAAGACGAGAAGGATCGTAGGACTTAGAATAGCGAAGAGGAGAAGAACGCTTATTCATCAAAAAAGAACTTTTGTTCACTCTTTTGTGTGGACTAAGACGATCAGAACGAATGGAAGAACGTCTGCGGCGCTTAGTTCCGAGGGTTAGCGACTTACGCAGAAAATGTGTAGGGAGTAACTTAGACTCCCGAAATCTTTTCTTTTGATGCTTTGTTGCGGCGGACAATCTTGTATGCCGCCTTATCCGCTTGCTCATGTTCATTCGCCTCCTCACGTTTGATTATATCTAACATTTGCTTATGCTTAATGCGATCGAGGTAAGCACGATACTGTTTCTCCTCTAAAGAATTCTTGGCAACCAAGGAAGCTTCAGGCAAATCAATGTCAGCATAGTACCTAACAAGATTACCGAGATGGTTCATCATAGTAGTATCCAGGCGAAGACGTCTACCAAAGTAATGACGGAAACGCTCACGTCTGACCTTAGGATCAGGCCATAGCTTATCAAAAGCAGCAATATCAGGAAAGGTGTAGGTACCGTCATCGGAAACGAAGAAGTTGCCGTCCCAGAGATTGAATTCAACTTTGTAACCAAGACGATCGAGGACAAACTTATCCTTAATCTCCAACGACCTGGAAGGATAAAGTCTCATCTTAATGAGCTGTTCAGAAATTTCATGCAAACCGGTATAGCCAAAAGCGGGTTTGCGAGAAGCGAGCCAAAACTCAGGTTCGCGGCCATTTAAGTCTTCATGATCTTTGTGTGTCATCTTCTTGAGAGTATAGGACGCAGTGTAGTTGATCGAATTCATGGCGTCCTTCATAGCACCTACACCGGAAAGAGGGCGGGACATAACAAAGCCGAGCTTCCAGGCTTTCTTGATGAAGCGTTCAACATAGGAATGAGGTAAGCCGTAGATGATACCGTGATAGTGCGGACGTTGAGTCTTAGAACCATACTCACCAACTCCCATGTAGCGGATGTGCTTCAGTTGAATATACTTACGAAAGCGTTTCATAAACTTTTGGAAGTCCTTCTTAACAAGTGTACCACCTTCGGGGAGATGTTCAGGAGCATAGGTTAGAGTGAAAAAAGTACCTTCATTACCATTACCACGATATTCCAAATAAGACCTGGTAACTATTTCATTTAGACGTGTAACACGACATGACATACATTGACCACATGGAACATAGTAGCCCTGAGCAGTACGGATAGGTTTTTTGCATAGCATCATTTGAACTCCTTAGAGTGAAAGATTTTTAGGAGGCTGTCGCCACTGAAATTATACCAAGTGTCACTTAAAGAGTGGCCTATCAAGTAAGGCCACTCACATCCAAGAAACTAAAGTTAGAATTAGGATTATGCACCCGCTATCGCGGGTACCCCCGGCGAATTTGATCGCCGGGCAATTTATGAACCGTGCGGAGGTTCAGTAGGTGTATTTTCTGCACCATCTGCTTCAGGTTCCGACTCCGAAGGAGTTGGTTCAGCAGCAGACTCAGTTGACGGAGTCGGTTCAGAGCCTGGTGGCGTGTCTTCTACCGGATACTCATCCATCATAGCAGCATATTCATATGGAGTATTGATCAGCGGATCATCATCATCATCAACTTCAAAGTCATCTGCTTCTTCAACCGTTTCAAGATCATTCTTATCAGCGAACTGGGAGAGCATGCCGAGCATTTCAGCACGTAGACGATCGTAGAGGTTCATCTCTTCGGGGGCGAGAGTTTCGACCAAACTTTCAGGATCAACGGGATCGTAAGGAGAAGCCGAGGGCTTTACAACGATGCCTATACTCACACCGGCAGAGCCCAGGGGTACGAAGTCGACTTCATCACCAGCACGTACACGAAACATGAAAACAGACTGATTGACTCCACCAGGAAGCGGAGTCTTTGCTTCGCCCTGAAGCATGACAGCACAAGGGGCATCTGCGTAGATAGTGAGCTTAGCAGTTTGCTTAGAAGTCCAAGTATAAGGCTCATTAGCCTTTAATTCCAATTCTTCCATTACATCAACCTTCCTACAGAAACATTTTTGACCATACGGCGAGCTACACACTTGTTGTTGATCATACACCACAATGAATGGTGAGTTTGTTCAGCAAAGATACGCTTTGACGGACGACATTCTATAAAAGTGCTGTTTAGAGCAGGCTTATTGTCGAAATTACGGGCAAGATGCCAGTGATCGAGAATATCTCTAAAATCACCTGCAACAGTAGACGGCGTAGAGGTGTAATCAGAGTAGCGATCCTGGTAGCCAAACGTTTCAGTAGCTGTAGAAGCACCATCAATAGCGTAAACCTCAGCAGTCTTAACTTCCTGTTGACCGATAGACTGGAGTTCCTTTTGGAAGTAGTCCTCTTTGTCTGTACGAAGCCAAGTACGATGTACACCATTTTGGTAGATAGACTTAGGCACTACGGACATAAGCGTAATGATGTAGCCATGCTCTTCAAAAAACTTCTTAGCAGACCTGGTTTTAAGAGCGGTAATACCATGACCACGCATTGTACCAACTGGAGTGTCGTTATCCATCGCAGTTTGAAGAACCTCAGAAATCTGCACAGTGGACTTACCACCACCAAGGTACTCAGGACGTTGCAAACGAGCATCGGAAGGGGTAACACCAAGGTATCGAAGATATTCAGTGTATCTTGATCCATAACGTGCACGAGCTTCAGCATATCGCTGGAGAGCGAAGAACTCACGGAACTCTGTAGCAGTTACGCCAGTGGCTTCGGAAAGATCAGCATAGAGATAACCATCACGAGGAATAAGACCATTAGAGCCTTCAGGAGAAATACCAGGACTAACAATAGTAGAAGTATTGGCAGATGAACGTCTTAACTGTGTAACCTGAGCACCGGTATTAACATTTCTCAACCAAACAGCGTCACCTTTTTCACGATTGAAATTAACTGGAGCAGCTGTACCAATAGGCAAAGTAATATCGGGGCCTTTTTGTGGCCAAGGACGAGCAGCAGTGAAGTAATCCTTACGCCATGCGACTGTAGCAAGCGAAGTATCATCGAGATTACGCTCAGCACACAAATCCTGGTCACGATAAAATTCATTGTAGATCAGGTTATATGCACGGATAGGCATTGCATTGATCGGCAAAGTTTTACCGGAAGCGATTTGAGGAATACCCATATAGTCGGTAATGAAATCTTTACCACCAGTAACGTTGAGCTTAGGCACTTCAAGAGAGTCATCTGTACCAGTAATGAACTCTTCCCATTTGTCCCAAGTGAGACGGTTAGGAACGAACCAGTGATGAAAGCGAACTACGACAGGGTGCATGACCGGAGCGAGCATTGGAGAGAGCCTGATCAGAGCAGACGTCTGCATCTTCATACTATCACCAGGTAGAACTTCCTGTACTTGAACGGGAACAAGTTTTCCCATATCCATCGTAGCCAATTTGTAATTTGAAAGATTGTGTTTTGTTCTTTTCATTAGAACTCCTTTTACATTCTATACCCAATTTTACGACCGCGGACACGGCGACGGACTGATCTTCGACGACGGCGCAACCTGATGCGAGAACGGAAACCACGACGACGACCGAAACTTTTACGAAATCTTCTTCTAAACATATGTAATCCTTTATTTATCAAATGTAACCCATGTACTGGGATCCCAATTACCTTTGGAAGAGTGAGCAGATATTTTGAGTGCCCAGTCAGGAGCATTTTTTTCTTTACCATCCATACGGAGGGAACGCAATAACTGATAACTACCATAAGTATCAGGCAATTCTATACCAAGATCAGGATTAGGCAACCAAATATAACGTTTTTCCAAGTTGTCCCAAACTTTTTTGTAAAGCGGAACACGACCTGAACCACCTGAACCAATAGCTTGACGACCTAATGAACGCTCAGAAGCTTTCTTCATGTTGAGGATCATATCCGAACGTACTTTATC
>JALVUT010000052.1 GCA_027035445.1 Thermococcus sp. | reverse complement strand
TTCCCCGGAGCAACCCCCGGCGGGGCCAGGCCGAGGCGCTTGCTTATCCTGTTAACATGCGTATCAACGGGAATCGCCTGCCTGCCGAAGCCATAAGCCAAGACAATATTAGCACACTTCCTCCCAACACTTAAGTTTTCTTGATAGCCATCAGTAAACGAGTTCCGCATCATACAGGGAAAAATATAAGTATTCCAACATACATAGCAAACCACCGGTGGTATCTATGAACCTACCCCCCGTAACGGCGGTTGAAGAGAACATCCTGTGCAGGAACAGGAGCGAGTTAAAGGGTTTAGTGGAGAGAACGCTCTCAAAGGAGAAAGGGATGTTTTTAAAAATCCTTGGAAAGATGGATGACAACTCGTACTATGTTACTGTGCTCATCGATGACCGCAAGCTACTGGCAATTGAGGCAAAAGATCTCAAGAACAATGCGGATCTGACCGGAAACGCGGCCATGAATGTGTTAAGGGGAATCTTGGAAGGGGCTGTTGTCATAGATGTTTACCCTCTGGATGACATTGATGTTAAAACGTCGGTAATGGAGAATATTGAAATCTACAATGCAACCCCCAAAACACCTTTTGATGATGTACTTTCCTCCCCGGATAAAGCCACTGCAAAGAGTTATGCCCCCACAATCACTCCTTCGGAACTGGAAAGGAAAAAGAACCAGCCATCCAGACTAAAGCGGCAGAGGATGGAGATTATAGTAGACGCTCCAATAGACCTCGATCCATACATTAGGAGGCTCATAAAAGGGCTACGTTCAGATGCCAAAACACACGGTTTCGAGTTCCAGAGAGTGGAAGCTCATGCAAAGGAAGTGAGATACGCCTTAGGGTCTGGAACCGCAATCCACACGACACTGGAGATCACAGGAAAGCTCAATAACCCCTCTTCTCTCAAAAGAGTGAAGGAAATCCTGACCAGCAGAGGGTATAAAGAGGCAGAGAATATAAAAAGGGAAATCGGAAAGAGGATAATCATAACCGACCTGGAACTGAAATTGGTCTGAGGCCCATTCTTTTCAACATTTCAAACCGGTACACATCAACGAAAATCCGTTCAATAGATTTTTTGTGGAAGGGGAACTGAGCCGGGATTTCAAAGGGCAGAGAAAAGCGATGGGTAATCCCAAATCCATTGTCAACGGCAAACCCCTCAACGAAGCGCCTCACTTCGGGCTTGGCCAGGTGAATCGAATAAACGATCCTGCCCTTTTCGAAGGCTTTGCGGAGGAAAGGCCTATCGGCGTGGGGACTTTGACTGCCAAAGGGGGGGTTCATCACCACAGTATCGACCGCTTCATTGAACTCGGAGACGTCCATGAGGAGAAACTCGATGCAGTCCTTCAGGCCCAGCGCCCTTGCGTTCTCCCCTGCAATCCTGAGGGCACTCTCATCAACCTCAACGGCGTAAACCTTCTCCGCGCCCATCAGACATGCCCCAACACTCAGAACGCCCGTTCCCGCACCGAGGTCTGCCACCACCTTCCCCCCGATGTCCCCCATGGAATCGGCCAGCCAGAGCAGTTCCGCGGCAACATCGCCTGGAGTTCGATACTGCTCCAGCTCTGGTTTGGGATTCAAAAAGCCCTTCAAGCGAGAGAGCATCATTGAAAGATGTCTCTTTTTCATTTCCCTCACCTGTAGGCCCTCTCCAAGAGTTCTTTAAGGGTTCCGTGCATTTCATAACCTGGAATGTGCAGGGCGGTACCGACCACCCCAAACACTATCGTGACGAAAACCGCACCAATAAGGAAGGATACGGACACGAAGACCGAGACCAAAAAAGCAAGCTTGAAATCTGTCCTCTTCCAGAGAAGATACGCAAGTAGGAGGAGAAAACTAGCCAAGAAACTCAGCCTTATGAAGAGCACCGAGCTAACGATGGAGAAGACAATCGCAACATGACGCCTGGGCTGGATGTAGGTCATGAGCTCAAGGATCATTGTGAGTGCCCAGTAGTAAACACCAAAGATAGCGATCCAGTTCAGCACCTCAAACGTAATGCCCAACTCCATGGAGCGAGACCCCCACCGGTTCATCTTCTCCCCTCTCAACGCCGGTTATCTCGTCGAAGCCGTAGTTCTCCCTCAGACCAAGGACTATCTCAACTTCCATTGGAGTCAGCACCGGCTTCCCCCAGTTCTCGTAGTCGTCTATTGGAACGCGAGGGCAGGCGACCACAACATAGGCATCAAAATCAAAACCCTCCAAGGCCGGATAATTTATGTGATCCATCACTATCAGTTTAGCGTACTTCCCGTGCTCGCGGAGGAGATTCACGACGCGCTTCGCCTCCACCGATCTGAGCTGCCCCTTCTTGGTGCTGGTTATCACCCCGAAGCGCTCCGCGTCCATGGCCTTTGCTATCTGGGCCCAGCGCTTCCTGACGAGCCTCTCCGCCTCCCTGTCCATCCAGATCGCATCACCGGAGTACGGGTTGACCGCAAGGGTTGGCCTTTTCACCGCAACGGCAACCCCTATCGGATGGAAGTGCCCCGCGCCTATGAACAGAACCCCGTCGGTGTCGAGCTTTGCCGCGCTGAAGTTGCAGCCGAGAACCTGGCCCGGCCAGCTGACGCGGGAGTCCCCTTTCCCGATCAGAACCCCGAAACCTTCTTTTTCCAGGAATTCCTTTGCATTCCCAAGCTCGTGGATGTGCTGGGCGGTGGTTACGACTGCTATTCTCTTCCCAAGAGTTTTAATTTCTTCAAGGTTCTTCTCAAGGGCCGGAACCACATCCACCTTCGCAAAGGCCGGAACGAAGAGCGTTGGAACCTCAAGGTTGAGCCTCATGTAGCTGTGACCGAGGTGGACGAGGGCGTCACAGCCCAACCTCTTCGCCTCCGTGTCGGCGGGGTCACAGGCACCGTAGTTGATGTCACCGCTTATGATAGCCTCTACGCCGTTCTCCTCGAGGAAGTCCGCCAGGGCCTGAGCCTCCCCCTTAAGACCCTCCGGGGTCTGGATGAGCACCCTGCTCGCTTCAATCTCGCGCAGCCTTTCCAGTATCTCGCCCATCGGGATCTCATGCATCCAACCACCTATATCCTCTTAAGACCGACACTTTAAATGACCATCGACGGATCCGCTCACACTCCGCAATGTTCCACTTTGCATATATCCACCAGTGTACTTTAAGGTGTATGCACATACAGGCAATCCACCAAAAACCCTCCACAAGCTTTATTAACCAATAAAGACCATGCTGTTTCTGCAATACATTGGAGGGAATCCAAATGAACAAGGTTGCCACAGTAGTTGCCCTGCTGGTGCTTGCCACGATGCTGAACCCGGTTGCAGCGTCCAGCAGTTTGGGAAGTTCAAACTACTACCACCCGTATCCAACCGGAATAGTGCCCGGAGACATCGTCATAGGGCACAACTCATTGAGCAGCATCATAATCCCAGGGTACTGGACCCACACCGGTATGATAGCATACTACGACCCCTACGCCGGCGATTGGGTCGTTGTTGAGGCCTGGGACAACCCCAGTGAGGTCAGACTTGTATACCTCTCAGACTTCCTCAGGAGGTACGACACCGTTGCGGTTCTGCGCGTTGCCACCAGCAACTCTATCAGGCAGGCCGCTGTACAGTTCGCCCTTCAGCAGCTCGGCAAGCCATACGACTGGAAATGGTACACCAAACACGTTTACGGCGACAGCTACTACTGCTCCGAGCTCGTCTGGGCTTCCTACATGGCCGCCGGGGGCCCGGATATTGATGCCAACCCCGGCTGGAGCTGGAAATACCTGGATGGTGTTGCCCCGCAGGAGATCTACGACAACAGCGACACGTACGTAATATACTATGACTCAGCCTGAGGTTTTCCCCTAACAGGTTGCCATTCAGGATAAGGGGTTGTTCCCCCTAAATTCTTTTTAGACCTTGAATCTTCCAGCTTTTGTTCATGTTACACGGGAACCTCTGAAAGGTACAAAGCCCTTATTGAGCAAAGGCGGAACGGCGGAACAGTTCATCACAGGATGCAGTTGTAGTGAAAGTTCATCCAGCCCAATGAGAAAGCCTTAAATAGAATGACCTCCAACAATACCTCGAAGTTCGATGTATTAGGTGATAGCCATGGAGACCATCGAGGGTATTACGGTTGTGACGACCGAGAACATTCCAGGGTACCGGATCGTGGAGGTCAAAGGGCTTGCCAGGGGAGGGGTGGTCATGGCCACACACCTTGGCAGGGACATAATAGCAGGCTTCAGAAACCTGGTGGGAGGGGAGGTCACGGAGTACACGGAGATGATGGCAAAGGCCAGGGAGATAGCCCTTCAGAGGCTCATCCAGAGTGCCAAGGACATGGGGGCCAATGCGATCGTTGGAATGCGCTTCATGACCTCCAACGTCGGCCAGAGGATGGCGGAGGTGTACGCCTTCGGGACGGCAGTGATCGTTGAGAGGGAGTGAGCATGAAGCGGATGGCCGTTCTCCTCTTTCTTATCCCTCTTCTAATCGGCTACGCGACGGCCTTGACACCCCAGGAGGCCATGATGGAGGCGTTGAAGACCGGAAACTACTCTGTTGTCGAGCCCTACCTCAGTCCAACGATGGAAAAAGCGTTCCCCAGAGGAGTCTTTGAACTAACACGCAACAGCTTAATACACTCCTACGGTGAAATAAAGAGCTATGAATCCACCAAGATTGAGAGGAAGGGTGGCTACACGGTCTATTACTATCGTGTCATCGCCGAGAAGG
>JALVUT010000051.1 GCA_027035445.1 Thermococcus sp. | reverse complement strand
GGGATGTTAAGCTCAATGGCAATTTTTCCCATATCCACCACCATCAGGTACTTTTGTGTTATCAATCCATATAAAGTATTTTGCGATAGGGGTGTCTCAGAAAACCCATCCCCTCTCAACGGCCTCCCTCAGGGTCGGCCACTTCCCGTCCTTCTCCGAGACTATTGGCTCGTCAACGGGCCAGTCTATGCCAATCTCGGGGTCGTTCCAGATTATACCCGCCTCGTAATCCGGTGCATAAACGTTGTCCACCTTGTAGACGACCTCGGCAACGTCGCTCAGGACAACGAAGCCGTGGGCAAAGCCCCTGGGGATATAGAGCTGGTATCTGCTGTGCTCCGAGAGCATGACGCCGACGTACCTGCCGAAGGCCGGCGAGTTCCTCCTCAGGTCAACGGCGACGTCGTATATGACCCCCCTAACTGCCCTCACGATCTTGGCCTGGGCGTAGGGCTCCCGCTGGAAGTGCAGGCCTCTAAGCACACCATACTTTGATTTCGAGTGGTTGTCCTGGACGAAATCACCCTTTATTCCAGCTTTCTCAAAGTCAGACTTCTTGTAGGTCTCCATGAAGAAGCCCCTCTCGTCCTCAAAAACGCGGGGCTTGATCAGGACAACGTCTGGGATTTCAAGGCGCTTGAACTCGAACGGCATAACATCACCCCATCGCCTGAAGTGGCGTGATCCTACCGATATCGGTTGCATCAAAATCCGAATCGTAGCTGACTATGCGGAGGCCGTATTTACGGGCCAAGGTGTACTGGTATGCATCGTCAAAATCGAGGTTGAACTGTTTCTTCTGCCTGAAGAGTATTATCCCTATTGAATAAACCGAGAAATCCGAGACGGCAAGCTCGCTGGGTGAAGTTTCTCTAAGAAACCTCTCCGCGTTATCAGCGTTTTCCTGATCGAGGAGGATTTCGAGGAACACGTTGGTATCAACCAGATACATCAGCCCCACCATTCAAGGGCCCTGTGCTGAAGCTCCACGGAAGTGTATTTCTTCCTGAGCTCCTTCAGCCCCCCACGCCATCCAAACTTCATAGGGGAGCGTCTCCTGCGCGCGTTCCTCTCCAAGAGGAACTCGATGTAGTCCAACACCTCCTCCCTAAGGTCATCCGGGAGCTGCTGAAAGAGCCTGTAGGCGTCCTCCATCACGTTCACCATCCCGAACGTTCTCGCGGAACTTAATTACCTTTTTGCTTGTTGCCAACTGATTAACACACACCTCATTCAACCAGTTCAAGCTGAAGTCCCGGGGCTATCTCCTTTACCCACGAGAAATGTCTGTCCCTTGTAACGATTGTCATGTTTCTCGATATTGCAACGGCCGCTATCACCACATCCACGGCTGGAACCGGAGTGCCGGCCTTTACCAGTTTCTTGGAGAGCTCAACTGCTAGAACATATTCCCGGGGGGATGGGATAAGAACGCTTAAGTCCAGGGAGACTGCCCTTGGGTACTCTACGAGGTTCAGGGTCGTCGTGTACCCCTCTCTTGGGCTCTTACCCTCTTTAACGAGATCAATCAGGACGTTTGTGTCGTAGAGCCTCTTTTTGTTCTCTCCCATTCCAACTCCCTCGCTTTTTTGTAATATTCCTCGTAGACCTCGTTCGGGATTGATTCTATATCTCCAACCGTCTCCTTTCCAAGGAGTTCTCGGAATTCCTCCATGGAAATCTCGGTCCGGGAGTTCTCAAGTTCCATGAGATATTCCGCTATAGCCTTCCTTGCCACTTCACTCCACTTGATCTCAGGATGCTTTTTCATCTTATGGTAGAGTTCAGGAGGTATCGAGAGGGTCATCGTCGGCATGTCATCACCAAACATAATTATGTGTACACACATATTTAAACCTTCTCACCACACCAGCTTCCACGGCGTCGGATGCAGGACTTTTTCATCAACCAGCGGCCTCCACCACCACTCGTTTTCGAGGTACCATTTGACAGTCTTCTCTATGCCCTCCTCAAAGCTGTGCCTCGGCCTCCACTTCAAATCCCTCGTTATCTTCCACGAGTCGAGCGAGTACCTCAGATCGTGTCCAGGTCTGTCCTCCACGAACTCTATCAGACTCTCATCCTTGCCCATGAGCTTAAGGATTGTCCTGACGACCTCGATGTTCGTCTTCTCCTCTCCCGCTGAAATGTTGTAGACCTCTCTCGGCTCGCCCTTGAGCAGAACGCCCTCTATTGCCCTGACATGGTCTTCGACGTAAAGCCAGTCCCTCACGTTCTGGCCGGTACCGTAGATCGGTATCTTCAACCCCATGCTTGCCCGGATTATGGTCTTCGGGATGAGCTTTTCCGGGAACTGGTAGGGGCCGTAGTTGTTGGTGCACCTCGTTATAGAGGCGTTGAGGTTGTAAGTCCTTGTCCAGCCGAGGACGAGAACGTCGCTCGCGGCCTTTGTTGCAGAGTAGGGAGATGAAGGCATCAACCTGTCCTCTTCCGTAAAGGAGCCTTTGAGAATATCTCCGTAGACCTCATCCGTGCTCACGTGAACCAAGCGAACTTCCGGATTTTCCTTTCTAACTGCCTCCAGAAGGGTGTAAACACCCAGGGTATTGCTCTCAATAAATGAATGGGGATTGGAGATGCTCCTGTCGACATGGCTCTCTGCGGCCCAGTTAACAACAGCATCGACCTTTTTTATAAGCCCCTTAACGAGCTCAAAGTCATTTATGTCCCCCTTGATAAAAGTGTATCTCTCATCACTTTCAATATCCTTGAGATTTGCCAGGTTCGAGCCGTAGCCGAGCTTATCGAGGTTCACCACTTCCCAATCTGGGTGCTTTTCCAGGACGTAGCGGATGAAGTTGCTCCCTATGAAGCCCATTCCACCGGTTACCAAAATCCTCATCATTCCACCTCACAGGATTAGCCTTGAGTTGTCCCCGATGACCAGCTTTCTGCCGAACGGATGGGAGGTGCCGTTTATTATCTTCACTCCCCTTCCAATGAGGCTCTCCACTATCCTCCCTGCATCCTTGATTTCACTCCCCTCAAGGACTATCGAGTCCTCAATCTCTGTGTTCTCTATAACCACATTATCGCCGATGCTCGTGTAGGGCCCTATGTACGCGTTGCGTATAACACACTTCCTCCCAATCACCACAGGACCTTTGATAACCGTATTCTCATCGATCCCCGTGCCTTCCCCGATCACGACCCTACCATGGATCCTGGCTTTCGTTTTGATCCTGATGTCGGTTTTTATGTCATCCAGTATCAGCCTGTTGGCGTCAAGTATATCCCCGGGCTTCCCCGTATCCTTCCACCAGCCGGTGACCTTCGTCCACCCCACCCTATAACCATGGTCGATGAGCCACTGTATCGCGTCAGTTATCTCAAGCTCGTTCCTCCAGGAGGGCCTTATGCTAGCAACGGCCTCATGGATGACCGGCTTGAAGAAGTAGACGCCCACCAGAGCCAGATTACTCGGGGGCACCTTTGGCTTTTCCACCAGCCGTTTTATCGTCTTCCCGTCCCCGCTCAGCTCTACAACACCGAACTGCCCTGGATTTGGAACCTCCTGGAGGAGTATGCTGGCGTCGAAGTTTCCCCCCTTAAAGTGCCTCAGGTGCTCCACTATGCCCTCCCTGAGGATGTTGTCGCCGAGGTACATGACGAAGTCATCATCACCAAGATAATCCCTAGCAACGAGGATGGCATGGGCGAGCCCCTTGGGATCGCCCTGGTGGATGAATTCGATGGTAGCATCCCAATCAACGCCCTTCACAGCTTCAACCACCTGCTCCCTATTAGGACCAACTATGATCCCAATCTCCTGGATTCCAGCCTCGATAACATCCTCGATTGCATAGAAGAGTATCGGCTTGTTCGCCACAGGAATGAGCTGCTTCTGCTGAGAATACGTCAGCGGGCGGAGTCTAGTACCATAACCACCGGATAAAATAAGAGCCTTCATCACTGCCACCTAGCCTTCTTAACCTTGGACAATATAAAAGAATTTTGGTAGGACTCGTTCCAGAGGGTATTAAGAACACGGTGAAAGGGGCGCCATGTCCATACAAAGCCCATTCGGGGCAGTACAGGATGAACCGAGGGACAGTGTCATTACCTGAATTAACTAAAATGGCCAAAATAACGGGCCTCGCGATCCTCTGCAGGGCCTGAATGACATCCCCCACCGTCCACAACTGCCTTCGAAATGGATCCGTTCAGAGATTCCTTATCTTAAATTCCCAAAGTCCTCCAGATCCCACAGGAGCCAGCCCTCACCTTTAAGATCTTCCTTCCTGGGGGAGATTGTCCCCTTGGCTGAACCGAAACTTGCGAGGGGAGTGGGGGATGAGTGCCCGTAAACCTTCCCGCCCTTGGTTAGAAGGTTAAGTCGAATCCCCACCCTCCACGACGGAGAGAAGGCCAGACTCCAAATCCACGGGTATTAGCATTTTAACATCTTCTTTCTTACACAGTTCTTTTGCTTTTTCGGTAAAGCCTGACTTTGAGAGGAAGAACATCACCGCAGACCCAAACTCTTCTTTTACTCTCCTCACGAACTCCTCCACATCCCTGTAAGTTGCCGGTTTATTCCTCCACTTAACCTCAAGCACATGAATCCCATCACCAAAGGCAACACCGTTAAACTCAACATCACCCCTCCGATAAGGCTTGAAATCAATGCCAAAAACCTCCCTCATCTTCTCCCTGACCACAGCCTCCTTTGCAAGTCCAAGTTCCCTCTTTACCTTAGGATACTT
>JALVUT010000050.1 GCA_027035445.1 Thermococcus sp. | reverse complement strand
CGTTCCCAGCCGAACTGGGCAGAAGACTCCTGAAGGCTGGAAAAGGGCTCGGATTCAAACCATCAAAAAGCCTGAAGGTGTCCCCAACGGCGACGCTCGTTTCTGAGTCAAAATTGAAGGGACTCCTGGAGGCGTTAGAAAAGCACATGAAAACCGTTGAAAGAATGGCTGATGAGAACCCGGTTGAAGCCGCCGATTACCTGAGAAAAAGTGCGGTAATCCAGCGCTATCCCATGACGTACCTAACTTTCAGGAGAAAGCTCGCAGAGAAGGATCCCCTAGCCATCAGCATCGTCCAGAGTGAGGTGGCGAGGGTTGCTACGGAGATCAAGGCAGAGGTGAAGGGAGTAAAGAAGCATATGGAAGGAAACGTTAACTTTCTGCGGGTATCCAGCGTAAGGAGGGTTCCAAACGACTCTCAGGAATGGGTTTACGACGTGACCGTTGAGCCACACCATCTCTTCGTCTCCCACGGGCTTGTTCTTCACAATACTATTAGCATCTCGAAGGCTGGTATAACAGCCACTCTGAACTCTAGGACGACAGTCATAGCCGCGGCGAATCCAAAGTACGGTCGTTTCAACCGGCACAAATCCCTACCGGAACAACTTGACCTCCCACCAACACTGTTAAGCCGCTTTGACCTCATATTCCTGCTCCTCGACGAACCGGACGAGAAGGTCGACACAAGCATCGCGGAGCACATTCTGAAGGTGAGAAGAGGTGAGGCAGAGGCGGTTACGCCAAAGATACCCTACGACCTTCTGAAAAAGTACATTGCCTATGCCAGGAAGAACATTCACCCGGTACTTAGCAGAGAAGCCATGGGAGAGATAAAGAACTACTACGTCAGGATGAGAAGGGGATTCAAAGGCAGTGGCGGGGATGAAGGGGTACAGCCAATTCCAATAACCGCAAGGCAGCTGGAAGCCCTGATCCGTCTGAGTGAGGCACACGCAAGGATGCGCCTCAGCGAAACGGTGACTAGGGAAGATGCAAGGGAAGCAATAAAGATAATCGAGGACATGATAAAGACCATAGCAACGGACGAGGAGGGGACGCTGGACGTTTCAATACTCGAGGTCGGAAAGAGCTCGAAGAAGATAAACAAGATAGACAAACTGCTCGACATCATCAAAGCGCTGGAGGACGAGGGGGAGTTTGGTGCGCCCGTTGATAAGATACTGGAGGAGGCAGGAAAACACGGCATAAGAAAGGCGGAAGCCCGCAAGATGCTTGAAGAGCTCTCCGCCAATTCAAGGATATACGAGCCAAGGGCAGGCTTTTACAGGGTGCTCTAAATACGGCCAACAAAGTTATAAAAGGGCTCGCCAATTCCCAGTGGAGGTGGGAGAATGAGCGAGGAGGAAAAAGCTGACTTTTACGATTTCAAGGATCTGCTGGACAAAGCCTATGAGGAGCTTCCCGAGAACGTAAGGCAGCACTCGTCACGTTTTGAGGTGCCCGCGGCCGTGGTCACGATATCCGGCAGCAGAACGTTCATAGAAAATTTCGTGGACATAGCCGAGGCCATGAACCGCAGCCCCGGTCACCTCCTGAAGTTTGTACTCAGGGAGGTTGCCACTGCAGGAACCCTGGAGGGGAGGCGCGCCGTGTTGCAGGGACGGTTTACACCTTATCTCATAGGAAACAAGCTGAAGAAGTACCTCAAGGAGTTCGTGATCTGCCCGGTCTGTGGGAGTCCCGATACGAAGATCATCAAGAAGGGGCGCTTCCACATACTCAAGTGTGAGGCCTGCGGTGCCGAGACCCCAATTGCACACCTTTAAACCGGTTACCGTCTTCATTTTTGAATGCCCGAAGGGACCACAGTTAGGTGGCCCTAATCCCTTTGAAAACCCTTTTAAACTTTACAAACTACAACCCCTCCAGTCAGAATGGGGGGAGTTCTCATGAGCATGGAGGAGAAGGTTAGTAAGCTGTATGAGAGAAGGAACAGGATCACCGGGATGGGTGGTGAAAAGGCCGTCGAAAAGCAGCACGCCAAGGGGAAACTCACCGCCCGCGAGAGAATTGGGAAGCTCCTCGATCCGGGAAGCTTCGTCGAGATAGGCGCCTTCGTGAAGCACCGCGGGACCGAATTCGGACTTGACAAGAGGGAATTGCCAGCCGACGGTGTCATAACGGGCTATGGAACCATAGATGGTCGTTTAGTCTTCGTCTTCGCCCAGGATTTCACCGTGATGGGCGGTTCCCTCGGTGAGATGCACGCGGCGAAGATAAAACGTATCATGGAACTTGCACTCGAAGCCGGCGCCCCGGTTATAGGCCTCAACGACTCCGGCGGGGCGAGAATCCAGGAAGGCGTCGATGCCCTTAAAGGGTACGGTGATATCTTCAAGATGAACACCCTTCTCAGTGGAGTGGTGCCTCAGATTACAGCGATAATGGGTCCCTGTGCAGGTGGAGCCGTCTATAGCCCGGCGATAGGGGATTTCATCCTCATGGTCGACAACCCGGCCAGCTTTATGTTCATCACCGGCCCGCAGGTCGTCAAGGCCGTCACTGGCGTCGAGGTCACCCCAGTACAGTTGGGTGGAGCCATGGTTCATGCTCAGAGGGCCGGGCAGGCTCACCTGATAGGAAAGAGCGACGAAGAAGTCCTGGCACTGGTAAGGCGTCTCATTGGTTACCTCCCCTCCAACAACCTAGAAAAGCCACCACGCGTTAGGACGAACGACCTGCCATTCAGGAAGACCGAGAACCTTTACAGCATCGTCCCGGACGACCCGAACAGGGGGTACGACGTCAGGAACGTCATCTATGAGGTAGTCGACCGCGACGAGAACGGTAGTCCGGACTTCCTTGAGATCCTACCCTATTTCGCCACGAACGCCGTGGTTGGCTTCGGAAGAATGAACGGGAAAACCGTTGGAATAGTCGCCAACAACCCTATACACTTCGCAGGCGTTCTCGACATAGATAGCTCGGATAAGATTGCACGCTTCGTCAGAACCTGCGATGCATTCAACATCCCGATAGTTACGCTCGTTGACGTTCCAGGTTACCTTCCTGGTACACAGCAGGAGTACGGCGGGATCATCAGACACGGAGCAAAAGTTCTCTACGCCTACGCCGAGGCCACCGTACCGATGGTCACCATAATCCTCAGGAAGGCCTATGGTGGGGCATACCTTGCCATGGGGAGCAAACACCTTGGTGCCGACTTCGTCTACGCGTGGCCGACGGCAGAGATAGCTGTTATGGGACCAGAAGGAGCGGCGAACATCATATTCCGGAAGGAGATTGCCCAAGCTGAAAAGCCTGAGGAGGTTCGTCAGGAGAAGATAAGCGAGTATCGCGAGAAGTTCGCCAACCCGTACGTCGCAGCAGCAAGAGGTTACATCGACGACGTTATCGACCCCGCTGAAACCAGGGCGAAGATCATCCTGAGTCTTGAGGCCCTTGAGAGTAAACGCGTCAAGCTACCGCCGAAGAAGCACGGCAACACCCCTCTGTGAGGTGCAAAGGATGATAGCGATGAGTGAGTTCATAGATGGCCTCTGGATAACCATCATTGGGGTGACCATAGTCTTCAGTATACTGGGTATACTGGCGGTCATCCTTTATTCCGTTGGATGGTTTGAGAGGAGGCTCGTCGAAAAAGAAGGCCTCACACAGGTTTCAAAAGAGGAGGCAGTCACCAGAGAAGGGAAACCCAAGGTACCGCCACGTGACCTAGCGGTTATCACTGCAGCGGTAATGGCGTACACCGCAGAAAAAGCAGCCCAGCTAAGGCCGCTGCCGTTTAAGAGGAAAGTTTCTGACGCATGGAGACTCTACGGTCTCCAAACCGGCATGGACGACGTTGAGGACTTCAACTATGAGATGGGAGGATGGTGAAGATGGCGAGGGTCAGAGTCATCGTTGACGGTGTTGAGTACGAGGTTGAGGTTGAAGAGCTCGGAACTGGTCGCTTTAGGGTGGCTTTTGAGGGTAAAGAGTACACCGTTGAGGCAAAGGAGCTTGGAATCGATACGAGTACTTTGAGCATGATGGCGCGGGCGGCCACTCAGAGCGCCCCAACAGCACGACCAACTTCCACCCCACAGGTTGCAAGTAATTCAGCACCAATTCCCGCTGTTCATGAGGCCTCAACGGTAGCTGAGGGCAGTGTTGTTGTTGCTCCGATGCCGGGTAAGGTTTTGAGGGTGTTGGTTAGGGAGGGTGATCGGGTTGAAGCGGGTCAGGGGCTTCTAACCTTGGAAGCAATGAAAATGGAGAACGAAATCCCAGCCCCAAAAAACGGAACAATCAAAAAAATCCTAATCAAAAAAGGCGACACCGTCAACACAGGAGACCCACTAATAGAAATCGAGGGATGAGGTATGACATCGTTCATCGACTTCTTCAGCACCATGGGAGTGCTCCACCTAACGGTGGGGAACATCGTGATGATAATCGTGGGGCTTACCCTGGCGTACCTGGCCATCAGGTATAAAATGGAGCCGCTACTGCTCCTGCCGATTGGCATCACTGCGGTTCTGGTGAATCTCCCCCTGAACGGTCTAGTCAACTGCTCGACCACCGGGGGAATATGCTCCCAGCCAGGACTGCTGGACATCGTTTACCACTACCTCATCAAGACCGAGATAGTCCCCCTGCTCATATTCTTCGGACTCGGAGCTATGACCGACTTCGGGCCCATGATAGCGGACCCAAAAACGGCCTTGATGGGTGCGGCGGCACAGGTGGGTGTCTTCGTGGCAATGCTCACTGCACTGGCACTCGGCTTTAACCTCCATCAGGCGGCGAGCATAGGCATCATCGGCGGTGCAGACGGGCCAACAACAATCTATCTGACCACAAAACTCGCACCGGAGATACTAGGGGCAACGGCCGTTGCAGCCTACAGTTATATGAGCCTGGTTCCCCTCATACAGCCCCCCATTATCAGGGCATTGACCAGTAGGGAGGAGAGGAGGATACACATGGAACAGCTCAGACCCGTCTCAAAGCGCGAGAAGATACTCTTCCCAATAATCACCATGATAGTCATCGGCCTCCTCGTTCCAAGCGCCGCTCCCCTTATAGGTATGCTCATGATCGGCAATCTCTTCAGGGAAAGCGGCGTCGTCGAGAGGCTTACCAAAGCCGGTCAGGAAGAACTCATGAACATTGTCACTATCTTCCTGGGCCTCGGAGTTGGGTCAACTATGCGCGCCGAGAGCTTCCTCACAACCCAGACCCTCGAGATACTTGGTCTTGGTATAGTAGCCTTCGCCAGCGCAACTGCAGGTGGGGTGCTCTTTGGGAAGGTCATGATGAAACTCTCTGGTGGGAAGATAAACCCGATGATAGGCGCAGCGGGTGTCTCAGCGGTTCCAATGTCGGCAAGGGTTGTTCAGAGAATGGCCAGCAAAGAGGACCCAGGGAATTTTGTGCTCATGCACGCCATGGGACCTAACGTTGCCGGCGTCATAGGTACAGCCGTTGTTGCGGGTGTTTTCTTGGCCCTACTGGGCTGACTTTAAGTTTTAGCGTTTCTTCACATTTTGGAAGAATGTTTGAACGTCCTAATGAAAACCTTAAATAGGGGAAAGGTGCTTTAACCTAAAAGCGGTGGTGGAAAATGCGAGTTAAAACTCTGATGACGGCAGATCCGGTAGTAATAGAACTTCCGGCCACGAGGGGCTATGCACTTGAGCTGTTCAAAAGGTACAGGGTTAGGGCTTTCCCCGTTGTCCACAAGGACAGAGAATCCCTCGTTGGAGTTATAAGTATCAAAAACGTTCTCCTGCACCCTGATGAGGATCAACTTGCAATGCTTGTGAAGAGAGATATCCCGATCGTTCACCCCGAGGACGACCTGAAGAAGGCCGTCCGTAGGATGCTCGAGACGGACTACCGTAGAGTCGTTGTGGTGGACTCGGAGGGAAAGGTTGTCGGCATACTCACCGTTGGTGACATAGTGCGCCGGTACCTGTCGAAAAACGAGAAACTAAAAGATGTTTCAATAGAACCCTATTATCAGAGAAACGTCGGCGTCGTATGGAAGGGAACTCCACTAAAAGCAGCCCTGAAGGCCCTGCTCCTGTGCAACGCCATGGCGATCCCCGTCATTGATGACGATGGTAACCTTGTGGGGATGGTTGACGAGACAGACCTGCTAAAGGACGGCGAGGTTATAAGGGTCATGAAGAACAGCCCACTGGCGGCACTGAGTGAGGAGGAGTGGATGCTGGAGAGCAATCCCATGCTGCTCTTTGAGAAAGCCGAACTTCAGCTTCCCAAAAAGCCGGTCGAGGACATAATGAACAGCGAACTCGTCGTTGCAACCCCCCACATGAGCGTTTATGACGTTGCCCAGAAGATGGTTCAGTATCACATAGAACAGCTCCCGGTTATCAGGGGCGAGGGCGAGCTGATAGGGATAACCCGGGACATGAACCTCATAAAGGTTCTCCTAGGCAGGTGACACAATCCTTCCCATATCTCACCATGTTTCAAAGGGATTGACCATGGAGGTTAAAGTCTCACTCTTTGGATTCGGCAACGTTGGAAGGGCCGTGGCCAGGGTTCTGCTCGAAAAGAAAAAATTCATCAGGGAAAGGCACGGACTGGAGTTTAAGGTGGTGAGCGTAACCGATAGGAGCGGAACCCTCTGGATGCCCGAGGGGATAGACCTGAGAGAGGCACTGGCGATCAAGGAATCCTTCGGTAAGCTCTCAGCGCGGACGAACGAGTATGAAACCTATGACATGGGGCCCAAGGAAGCCATCAGGGATGTGGAGGCAGACATCGCCGTTGATATCACAAACGACAGGAGCGCCCACGAGTGGCATCTCGCCGCGCTCAGGGAAGGAAAGGCCGTCGTTACCAGCAACAAGCCACCGCTAGCTTTTCACTACAGTAAACTAATCGGGAAGGCCAGGAAGAGAAACCTGCCCTATCTGTTCGAGGCGACAGTGATGGCCGGAACGCCGATAATAACCCTCCTCAGGGAGGGACTGCTTGGGGATTCGATTGACCGGATCGAAGCGGTGCTCAACGCTACCACAACCTTTATCCTGGGGGAGATGGAAGGAGGGGGCTCCCTCGAGGAGGCACTTGAAAGGGCTCAAAAGCTTGGGATAGCCGAGAGAGACCCGCGTGGTGATATCCTCGGTATTGACGCAGGATACAAGGCCACCATCCTCCACTGCATCGCTTTCGAACCAAAAACCTTCGACGAGGCCAGGGTGAAGGGCATAGCCGGGATAACTTCCAGGGAGATCCAGAGAGCCAGGAAAAGGGGAAGGACGATAAGGCTCGTCGCAACTGTGGAGAGGGGAAGTATAATCGTCGAGCCGCAGGAGGTGCCGCTGGATGGCCCCCTCGCAGTCAAAAGCCATGAGAACGCGGCGATTATAGAGACAGATCTCCTCGGCGAGCTGATCATCAGGGGCGCGGGGGCGGGGCTGAAGGAGACCGCCAGCGGAGTCGTGAGTGATATCGTGAAGGCCTCTTTTGTGATTCAGGGGAGGTAGTGCTTTTCCCATACCTCCACCACCATTACCGTCTCATAATCTTCAAGAAGGTTCTGTAGATCCTAACGGGAACATAGCAGATCACAGTTTCGACGGCTTCTTCCAAGGAACCTCCCTGTTATAATACCCGTTTCAATGATGACAGTCCCCAGAGTGCCACCACGGTAGGGGATCATAAGAAAGTCCAGAGCATCCCGGGAGGGGGACACCGTTTTCTCCTACATAGCCTGGGGCAACTCCTACGGGTTGCACGATACGCCCAAGAGACGAGAAAAGGTGGTAAATAAACCGATAGATGACCCGATGACAGGGAAAGTGGTATATCTTTAACCCCTTAATGCAGAGCTCCTTTTACCCCCATGCTCTGCTGGAGGTTGAACTTTCTCCCCAGGTTCACAAACGACATAGGGGCCTGTACTTAGGCTTTTAATTTCCTTCCTGCTCAGGAGCCGGTTCTTCACACCTTCACCTATAAGAGCACTGTTGCCGAGGGGATCCATAATCCTAACTGTCATCGGCTTCTTGCCCTTCTTGACATCTTCAATGTAGGAGATGAGCTCGTCTATTTTCCTGACGGCTTCCCCGTCCCCTTCCTCCCTCTTGAAGTCCCTCGCCACGAGCAGGGTCTCCCTGGCCCTATCAAGGATACCCTCCACGTTTGTAACGAACCCCTGGGCGGCCGGGCCGGGCTCGATCTTAACCCCTATCTCATCGAGCTCTATTGTACCACTTTTACTCCGGATGACGCGGGTGAACAGGCCTTTCCCATCTTCTACCCTGACGGTGTAGAGTTTGGGTGGACGCCGCTCAAGGATCATGACGTCCGCGTTCCTGTAGCCACATTTCTCGCATATTATCGTGCTCTCCATAACCCTGCCAAAGTAGGGTATCTCATGAATGTACTGGAGGGCTTTTAGAGTTCCCTTCCCACCGCAGATAGGACAATCTCCCAGTGTGACTTCCTGAATCTCCCCATCTCCTTTGACTTTGCCCATCCTCCATCACCGGAGAAAAGGACATCAAACCACTTATAAATCCATGCATGAGGGCGAGAAAAGGCTAAAAATAGACGCCCTCACTTGGATATCTTTATGTCCGAGGGCATTAGGATCAGCTTGACCTCGTGTTTGCATATTCTGGCCGCACTGCCATCAAGTGCGTTGACCATCCCCTTGATCTGCTCCGCGACCTTCGTGAGGATGTCCGGTTTGGCCTCAAGAGGACTAAGATCAGCGATAATTATGTTGCCGTTCTGGAGTTCCTCTGAGATCGTCTCCAAGTCGGAGTAACTGGTTACCACTACCTTTTTGAGGTAGCGGAACTGTGGTTTAACGAGCTCTTTAGCAAGAACATCCTCTTCAAGCGGTATGACATCGATGTCACGTCTGTGAGCCGCCGCTGCTTCCTTCTTGATGGCCTTTAGTGGCGGCTTCCGGGCGGGCCTTTCCTCCTTCTTCTTAAGGCTGTCGAACAAACCCATAACGTTCCCCTCCAGTTAATCGTAAGACTGGATTAGTTTGGTCATTGGTGTTTATATCTCTTTCTGAAGTTCACGGGAAACCGCAGAAATGAAACCAACCTGCAAAACATAAAGAAACAGTGCGGTCACCCCCCCTTAACCGCGGCAAGGATCTTTTCTCTAATACCCGCAGAGGTCTTTATGGCAACATCTATGGCATACATAACCTCCTCAAGCTTGAAAGATCCACCATCACCCTTCTGAACGGCCGAGATCATCCCGTTCTCATCGGTTGTCACGGTTATCCTTCCGTCCATCACATGCTCTTCATCGAGGTTAGGATCCACAAGCATGCTGGCACCTATCTTCGCGAACGTAACCGGCACGGGCGTCCTCTTAACTGGAAGTGGCTCGTACTCGTCAAGAACCTGAACCTCATCAGCCTCTTCGTTGTACTCGACTTTAGGTATTCTAGCACTCATGAGGGCCGCTATCGCCCCTATTCCACTGGCATCTAGGAGGTTACCGTCGTGGTCAAGGACATGGACATCAACGAATACAACCCTCACCAGCTTGCCGGGGACTACCACCAGCTTCTCCAGTTCAACAGCCTGACTCTCCCTTATTCCCCTATCAACCACACGCGCTAGTTCAATAGCATTCTCATCTGGGGGACCAGGTTCAAAACCCGGAGAGGCCAGAGGAACCAGCTCCACGTTGGTCGTTATGACCCCCCTGTCCGGCAGATCGGGGAACGGTTCACCTATGTCCACCTTGACTCCAACCAGAACCTGGGTGTTGCCAAGCTTCACCCAGGCAGAGCCCTCGGCCTTCTGGATAACCCCCGTTCTTACCTCAAGATCGCGGTACTCCTCAAGGCCACGGTCGTCGATACGTTTGCCCTCCTTAAGCAACGCCAGTATGTGATCACGCATTATACCAGCCATGACTTCTCCGTTACTCATTTCCGGCCACCTCCTGGGCAACGGCAAGATACTTCTCCTTGAGGGCTTCCCTCTGCTTCTGGTAGACTGCCTTCGCACCCTTGATGGCAAGTCTTACCGCTTCCACAAACTCCTCCTTGGTCAGGTAACCATCCATCTGAAGCAGCGTTATGTCGTTCTTCAATGGCATTATGGCGACCGGAATGTCCGACTCACCGTAGTTGTCTTCGTCCTTGTTGAGATCAAGGACTATCTCACCGTCTATCTTTCCCGCCGCACATGCGGAGACCAGATCCCTCATTGGGATGCCAGCATCCGCCAGTGCAAGGGAGGCGGCGGTTATCCCTGCGACGCGGGTGCCTGCGTCTGCCTGCAGGATCTCTATAAAGACATCTATGGAAGTTCTTGGGAACATCTCAAGTATGAGGGCGGGTTCAAGGGCCCCCTTGATGACCTTGCTTATCTCCACGCTTCTCCGATCCGGCCCGGGTTTTTTCCTTTCCTCAACGCTGAAAGGCGCCATGTTGTAGCGGACGCGCAGTATTGCTCTATCTGGCCTCTGAAGGTGCTTGGGATGAATCTCCCTCGGACCGTAAACTGCAGCAAGAACCTTGTTCTTTCCCCACTCGATGTACGCAGACCCATCGGCGTTCTTCAGAACGTTAACTTCCATGCTGATGGGCCTGAGTTCGTACTTCTTTCTACCATCAACCCTTTTACCGTTCTCATCTATGAGCTTTAACCCCTCAGGTCTACCCATCATGTCCCTTCACCCTCTTTTCTGTTTCCTTCCTCAAGCCGAGGTACCTCCTCAATAATCCCCCGCTCCTTAAGCTCGTTGAGCCTCGAAAGCAAAAACTCCTTGACTCTGTCCGTCAGCCCCTGGGTATGGCTCTCACGTTCGACCTTCAGAACCGCCTCTATTGCCAGTTTTTCAAGCTCCTCCTTCCTTCCACTGACCCAGACCCAGCCGTTCTGGCCAACTATTATCCTGGTTCCTGTCAGCTTCTTGATCATGTTGATCATTGAACCCCCCTTTCCTATGAGGCGGGGCACCTTGTAAGAGGTTATCCTCACAAGCTGACCTCCCCTGAGTGGACCCCCTTTGAAGGGCATCCCCCGCGTCGTCAGATCTATCTGGTTTATCTCATTGTAGGCCTTCACCTTGGCGTAGACTATATCACCGATATCGAATATCCTCCTGAGGTCTGTTTTGAGTATGTCTATACGCTCCTCGCTGGCATCCTGAACGCGCAGATTGGCCTCATAAGGGGCACCTATGTCAACACTCCAGTTCGAGAACCTGACGTCCACGATCTTACCGATCACGTTGTCCCCTACCTCGGGTATGTAAGGCCCCTCAAGAGGTATCACCCGTATGGCCTCGTTCCGTATCTCAACCAGACCCACAACAGTCGAGTACACCCTGTTTCCTTCCTTAAAAGTCCCTCTTCCATTCCTAAATGGGCCCTGGGCCAGTAGAGTTCCTGGAACCACCAGTTCCCGGGGTTTTACAAAAATCCGTCTCATAGTCCCTTCCTCTCTACAAGTTTAGTTAAAGCCGTGCCCTTGGTGAGGGCGTTAAGCTTCTCATAAAACTCCTCCTCGATTCCACCGGGGATCTCGATGAGGAACATCCAGGAGCCATCGTTAGTCCACTCCTCCCGCCTTATCGTTCCGAACTTTTTTACCTCCCCGTAGGTTTTCCCCACATAGTCGCTTGGAACCTTGACGGCTACGACCTTCGTCTCCATTTTGATCGGCAGTATGGGGCGCAGGGCTTTTATGATGCCCGGTATCTGAGCATCTGCATCCTTGAAAAGGTCAACATGAACGCCAGCTTCGTCCATGGCCTTTAAGATCCTGTCCACGGGGTGGGGGAATCCAGTCCTTGGATCAACGGCGTGTCTGTGTATCACGGTTGCGATGTACCTTCGCTTATCCTCAAGCATCCCCTTCCTCTGCTCCTGGGTCAGCTGAACCTCGCCCTTGAGGAGTATCACTTTGGCGACCTCGTACGGGTCGCTGGTGCCAAATATTTTCTCCATCTCATGTTCACTGGCCTTGTCGCCTTTGTGTGCGTCTTTAAAAACGTAAGGTGTGGCAAGGATCTCCTCTATGGGAACCCCCTTGCCCTCCTTAAAGTCCTTTGCAAGGTATGGATCGACCAGTACCTCAAAGACCTCCCCATGCGTCCTTAACCGTGCGATCACTGCTTTGTCGATGCTTATTGGCATGACCATCACCTCAGTAGTTCTGGTCGAGCTCAGAGTAGTCCTCGGATTTCTCCTCAACTTCCTCCTCCTTGAGCTCCTTGAGAACCTCACTGAGGTACTCCCCGACCTTTTCCCTGGGTAGCTTTTTCCACTGCTTGTCCTTCGTTGTTATGTAGGCGACCTCTATGCCATCGGCACTCGGCTCCTCAATTATCTTGGCGAGCGCAAGAATAGCGAGCTTGGCGGCGCCTTCAAGGTTGATATCATCGGAGTAGTGCTCCTCAAATATCGCCATAGCGGTGTTCCTGCCACTGCCTATCGCAACCGCCTTCCATTCGAAGTAAGCCCCGCTGGGGTCAGTCTCATAGAGCTCCGGCCTCTCGTTTACACCTGCCATGAGGAGTGCAGCTCCAAAGGGCCTCACACCCCCGTACTGGGTGTGGGCCTGCTTGAGGTCACAGATCTTCTTCACGAGGACGTTGAGCGGAACCGGTTCACCGTAAGTTAGACGATAAACCTGAGCCTCAACGCGGGCTCTGTCAACGAGAACGCGGGCGTCGGCTATTATACCGCTTGGGGCGGCGGCTATGTGATCATCTATCTGAAAGATCTTCTCGTAGCTGCTCGGCTCAATCAACTTGCTGGTTATCCTCTTTTCAACCGCAAGTACCACGCCATCCGCCCATTTAACACCGACAGCAGTGGCACCGCGCTTTACAGCTTCCCTTGCATAGTTTACCTGGAAAAGCCTCCCATCAGGGCTGAAAACTGTAATGGCCCTGTCATAACCTGCCTGTGGTGGTACAAACGCCATCTTACATCACCCCTTTAATACCACAATGTCTAACCCTCCAGGCCTAATTCTCAAACTGTCTAATTAAGCTTTTCTGTTCACCTTTCACCCCTTATGGCAAGTAAAGAAAGCCTCTGCGCAGTCCTTCTGGCCAGTTCCAGGGGCACAAAGGCAACGGGGAAAAGCAGGGCTCCCACTATTAGTGAAATTCTGCCCAGGGGCTTCAGTATCAGGAGCCCAAAGGCCAGAAGGAGGAGTAGCAACCCGGCAAGCATGAGCTTTCGGTACAGCCTCTGAAGTTCTTCAAGATCCCCCATAGATCCACCCAGAGCTTTTAAAGGGAAAGGCATTTTAAGTCTTTGGTGCGGGAGATGAAGTGTCCTTTCTGTAATCCGGATGAAGAGAGGATTCTCTACGGGGACGGGCTGATCAGGATACTAATAGACTCATACCCAGCAAGCAGGGGGCACCTACTGGTCGTCCCGGTGAGGCACGTCGAGAGCTGGGAGGATCTGAGAGGGGAGGAGGTGGGAGCCATTCTAAAGGGCATCAAACTGGCGATGAAGGGGCTGAAGGAGACCCTCAGACCCGACGCGTTCAACGTTGGTATAAACCTCGGGAAAGCAGCGGGCCAGACGGTCCCTCACCTGCACGTTCATGTGATTCCGCGCTGGGAGGGAGACTGTAGGCACCCACGAGGGGGCGTCAGAAAAGCTGTTCTAGACCTAGAGGACGAAAACCTCAGCCTAAAAAGAAGGTGGGAGAAGAACAGGCTCAGTGATTGGGACATTAAAAGGCTGAAGGAGGAGTTCAGTCATCAACCGGGTACTTCCTAAGTCCGGTGAAGTACTCAAGCAGGTCACCACATACCCTTAAACCCCACTGTGGCCCATATTAGTAGGCGTGCGCGTTGGCCTTCCTCAAGAGTTCGAGCAACTTCAAAAATTCCTCCAGTTCCTCACGTGAGAAGTGATCCTCAACCTCGCCCTCTGGGTCAAGCTTTGCCAAAACTTCCCTGGTTTTGATAAGATCATTCAGATCCTCCTGGAGTTCTATAGCCCTCTGGGTGAACTCATAACTGGTGTATGGGCTCTCCATCACGCGGGTCTGGTTGGAGACAATGGCTATTTTCAGGTTTGCCAGGGTCTCATCGACCATTTCAATTAGCTCCCTGACCTTCATACCCATCACGGTATCCCTAGGAAGGGAGGGTATTTAAGCTTCTCCCGGAAGGTTTTTTACCTCCTCAAGACAAACTTTCCACGGTGATGGTAACGGATTTTAACCTTTTACTGGAGCGATACGGATACAAGATGCTCTTCATGATCTTCGGGGTGATTCTGCTGGTGATACTCGGGGCTCTTGCCCTCTACATCTACGCTGTCTTTAAACTCTATGGTATCCTCGCTGGAGGTGTACTGCTCGTAGCAGTTCTCGTCTACGCCCTTACCCGGGGCAGAAAGGTCTTAGACACCGAGGCACAGGCCTCCGTTAAGTACCTTCACGGCAACGGGAGGCAACGCTGATCGAAAATCTTTCGGTTTTAAGGGGGGCTTTTTTGAAGGTAGAGTTTTAACCTTCGGCATCAAGGGACTACGGTGGTCACCATGGAGATAGTTAAGGCTTACCCTTCTGATTCGGCCGAACCTGAGGCCAAAAGACGTGAGAGGAAGCTCCTCATGGGGAACGAGGCCATTGCCTATGGAGCACTTGAGAGCGGTGTTGCTTTCGCAACAGGCTATCCAGGAACACCATCGACCGAGGTTGTTGAGACAATAGCCCATCTCCACCCGGAGGTCTTCGCCGAATGGGCCCCCAACGAGAAGGTTGCCCTGGAAGAGGCTGCTGGAGTCGCCTACACGGGGCTGAGAGCGCTTGTTACGATGAAGTGCGTCGGTCTTAACGTTGCCGCCGACCCGCTTATGAGCCTCGCCTATTCAGGTGTTGAGGGTGGACTCGTCATACTCGTCGCTGACGATCCCGGACCACACACCAGCCAGACCGAACAGGACGACCGTTACTATGGAAAACTCTCCCTCCTGCCAGTTCTCGAACCGGCCGACCCGCAGGAGGCCCATGACATGGTCAAATATGCCTTCGAGCTGAGCGAAAGGTATAAGGTCCCAATAATCTTCCGCACCACCACGCGTGTAAATCACACAACTGCAGACGTCGAGGTCGGCGAGTTCGTGGAGCTACGCAGAAAACCCGTATTCAAGAAAGACATCCAGAGGTATGTGAGGGCCAGCATGGAAGGCAATAGAAGGAGACATAAGTGGCTCAATGAAACGCTGGTAAAGATAGAGGAGGAGTTCAACGAAATGCCCTTTAACTGGATCAAGGGGAAGAAAGACGCCAGAATCGGAATAATCGTCGAAGGTGCGCCTTACAGCTACGTCCGCGAGGTACTTCCAGAGGTCAGGGGTAACTTCAAAATCCTCAAGCTCTCGACCCCGCATCCATTACCAAGAAAGTTAATCATCGACTTCCTGAAGGGCGTTGATCATGCCATAGTCATCGAGGAGGGCGCCCCGTTCCTTGAGGAGGAGGTCAAGGTTGCCGCCTACGAGGCAGGACTTAACGTTCCAATCTACGGCAAGAGGACTGGATACCTGCCGCTTGAAGGGGAGCTGAATCCAAACCTCGTGAGGAACGCTCTTCTCAGGTTAATCGGTGAGGAGGGGAAAACTTATGAGAAGCCCGAAGAGGTGGTCTATGCGGAAAAGCTTGCTCCTGCACGGCCACCTGTGATGTGTCCTGGATGTCCCCACCGCGGAAGCTACCGTGCGGCCCTCGATGCCCTCCGGGATCTCAAGCTTGGCCGTTACAAGATTCCGATTCATGGCGACATAGGCTGCTACGCCCTCTCACTCCTCCCGCCACTTGAGGCTATATGGACCGAGTACGTTATGGGCGCGAGCATCAGCTTAGCAAACGGTCAGAGCGTTGTCATGGACAAGAAGATCATAGCGACCATAGGGGACTCAACATTCTTCCACAACGGGATCCCACCTTTGATAGATGCCGTCTACAAGAACCTGAACGTTCTGGTGATGATACTTGACAACAGAACAACCGCTATGACGGGCCACCAGCCCCACCCCGGAACTGGCGGAAGCGAAACGGGAAGGAAGTTCAACGAGATAGACATCAAAGCGCTCGTGAGTGCCCTGGGAATCAAGTACGTCAGGACGGTTGATCCATACGATCTAAAACAGACGAGGGAGGCCATCAAAGAGGCCATGAAGGTAGAGGGGCCCGCCGTCATAATAGCGAGGCGCGAGTGCGTCATCCCTGTGATAAGACGTGGTGAAATCGGGGAGATACCTCTCGTCGTTGAAGACAAGTGCACAGGCTGCAAGGCATGCATACTCCTGACCGGCTGTCCAGCTTTGGTTTACAATCCTGAAACCAGGAAAGTCATGATAGATGAGCTTCTCTGTACCGGTTGCGGTGTCTGCAACCAGACATGCCCCTTCGACGCCATAAAGTTCCCGAGCGAGATAGAATAAGGTGCCCCTTAAAGATCCCAAGTAGGGAACTACCCCCTGTTAGGGGCTGTAAGTCCTTCGCAGGGTCTCCATACCCCTTTCCCACGGTCAGTTATCATGAGAGCATCGGCGGTATGTTCGTCGAGCTGCCTGACCGCCTGTCCGCCGCTCATGTCGTAGTTGAAGGGGTCGGCGTAGCGTACCACGCTGAGGGTTGCCGTCCTCTAAGGCCCCTCGACAAGAACCGTGACGGTTGCTACGGGTCCTACAGACTCATAGTCCTCGGTGGCCAGCAGGGCGCCCCCCGTATCAGCGACCGCAATCCTCATGGAAACCACCGGTAAGCTCCAATTACCAATATACCCCGTGAACGTATTTGACTGTGGTGATGAACGTGGAGTCTTCGAGGGGCATGGTTTATGAGATCCTGGGGAACTACATTGACAGTCTCTGTAACTCCCTCTATGTGGGCAGGGCAAGGGGAAGTGCGGTGCTGTACCAAGACGAGATTTTCTGGCCCCTGACCACGCTGGAAAGGCCATTACCATTCCTTGATATCTTTTACTACCATGGAACCCTTGAGATTGCTGGAATGTGGCACGATGGCGGGAACCATGGGTTCTTTCTCAGGGCAGCGATCTCAATGGTGGAGCTCATAAAGGAAGGGGACATCATGAGGCTCGTTATCTATCCACACGGGAAAATGGAAAAAATGAGGGGTATAATCATACTAACACTACATGCAGGCAGAGGGCTTGAAGAAACGTTCGAGAGCATACTCAGGGATGAGCGGTGCAGCAGGGAGATGGAAAAAGAGGGGGACATGATATCCTCCCTGGCATCCCCCCTCATGCCCCACAGAGCGGGGAGGGATCAGGCCCCGAAGTTTGTCACCCTTCGGAACTCGGTGAAGTCATGACCCCTCTAAGTCTTTGAAGCTCATCCCTCAAGGCCCTTACAGATTCCTCTTCAAAGTGGGAGAGACTTGAGAAGCGCAGTATTATATCGTAAATCTCAGGGTACCGGCTTTCCAGGAATCCGGTAAGCTCCCGTTGTGGTATCAGCATCCCCATATCCCTGTACATAAGATAGGCCCCGAGGGTGTAGAGGCCATCCATGTAGGAGTCATACGCATCTTCAAAGCGCCTCTCCTTGAAGTAGCTGTCCCCCCTGCGAAGGTAATGGGAGAACTTCTCAATGAGTGCCGCCTCCATCCAACCACCGAAATAGTTTATAAAGATGGCGTTAATAAACCCTTCGAGGGTTATGAAGGGGACGACGATAATCTGGGCTGTGGTGATTCTCCTGATCCTCTACCTCTCCTGGAGGGTCGTTTCACCTCTAGTGGGGCCCATATTCTTCGGCCTTGTTCTGGCGTACGCCGCGTACCCCATTCACATTCGACTAAAGCGGAGGGTTGGAAATCATGCCTCCGGGGTAGTCCTAACGCTTGGGATGCTCCTGGGTGGAGGGGCGCTCACCTTCGAGCTCCTCATGATGTCCGCAAGGGTTGCAGCCTCGTTCTATCACAACGTGGAGGACTTCTTCAGGTGGCTGCTGATGCAACCGTTGCCACAGAACGTCCTCAATTTCATAGAAAACCTATCAAACCAGCTGATACCAAAGCTCGCAGATTATGTATCCTCATATGCGTTCTCCATTCCACGGTATCTAATTCAGCTCCTAGTGTTTCTCCTCGTCTTCTACTATGCCCTCGTGTACGCCGACGAAATAAAATCATACATAGCCAGATCCCTTCCCACAGAGAACAGGCGGCTTGGGGAGGAGATCCTGTCCAATATTAACAAGACCCTGAAGGCCCTGGTCAGGGTATGGCTCCTCCTGAACATCGCAAAGGGGTTCCTCATGACACTGGGCTTCTTGCTATTCAGTGTCTCTAACGTCTACACTGCCATAGTTGCGGGCTTTCTGACTGTTATATTCAGTTTCGTGCCCCTCTTTGAGGGATGGATGCTATGGCTGATAGCGGCAGCGTACTTCGCGAAAGAGGGCCTATACCTGAGGGCGATCGGGATAAGCCTTTATGGTGCGTTCCTTGTGTCCCCAATGCCAGACTACACAATAAGACCGATGCTGGTCGCCAAGGACACCAGCCTAGATGAGACCCTCGTTTTCATTGGGATGATAGGGGGGGCATGGACGATGGGTGTCAAGGGTATTCTGATAGGCCCAATAGTGTTGAACCTGATGCTGACGCTTCTAAAAGAGTGGAAGATAATCATGGGCCGGGGAGGGGCTTTACCCCGGCGGAACGAAGCTCCTCTAAAGCCCGCATCTCATCCCGAGGAGTGATGCCCCTGATAGCATCCAAGAGCAGGTATGTCTCAAACCCATTTTTGACGGCGTCTGATGCGGTCGCCCTGACGCAGTACTCGGTTGCCACGCCGCAGACGTACACAGTTTTCAC
>JALVUT010000049.1 GCA_027035445.1 Thermococcus sp. | reverse complement strand
GCCCTCGCTTGTAGATTATACCCAGGTTCATCAGCTCCCGGAAGTACGTGGAGACCAATCCCTTGCTGAGGTCTAGAGATGAAGCCACCTCTTCTGCCCCAAACTCCCCCATCTCCAATATATACTCAAGGATTCTCTCACGGTTTTCAGTTGATGCAAGTCGGTGGATCATAAGTTATCCTCTCGTTCAAAATTTTTGAACTTTTCGTTCAAAATTTTTGAACCAGCCTCACCCTCACCTCGTCCCCGACCTTCAGGCCCAGCCTCTCGGAGGCACTCCCCTGGTTGACGGCTATCTCAAGGTAGTCGTGGCTTCCAGGCAAAGCCAAAAGCCCGCCAGGCTTGACGTGACCGTAGGTCTCATGGTAGGGTATCCTGAGGCTGAGGTCGGGCAGTTCAACGGCTTTGGGCTTCTCGTAGCCCTCAAGGTTGAGTATCACGTTCCCGAAGTCGTCCACGTAGATTACCCTGAGCAGCCAGAGGTCGTTTTCCTTCCTTGGCTCCACATCGAGCTTGACCAGCGACTCAAGGGAAATCTCACCCGCGAACTCCTCTGGGGAGAGTCCTTTCTCGATGAGTGCACCGGCCGGACCAAAAACGTCCCTGCCGTGGAAGGTCGAGCTTATACGCCAGCCTGTGAACCGCCTGATCTTTTCAAGGTCTATCTCCCAAGCCTTCCTAGGTTTTATCCACTTCATCGGAAGGGTCGCCAGCCCGTTGTCCGGAGTCACTAACCACTGATCGCCCTCGATGATCACGGCCCTTCTCCCGGTACCAACACCAGGGTCGATAACGCCAACGTGCACCGTTCCTTCTGGGGAACACTTCACAACCTGCTCCATGACGAAGGAGCCCTCAATGACGGACTGCCGGGTTACCGCATGGGTGACGTCCACAATGGTTGCCTCCGGGTTGAGTCTGAGCATCGCGGCCTTCATCTCGCCCACGTAGGGGCCCCCTAACCCAAAGTCCGTGGTGATAGTTATCATGAACCCACCCAAAGGTTATTAATACCATTGGTTTAAGAGGCTTTGGAAGATGGCCATGAGGCGGGCCTTGGTCTTGGTACCCCTGATTTTAATCGTGATGGCGTCAGGATGCCTGATAAAGCAACCGGCTCAGGTCACATTCCAGATAGATAAAACTGTTGTCCAACCTGGGGGGACGATTCACCTGATCGTTCACGTGAACAACACGGGAAAAGTTGGACTCGTGGGTGCCAACCTGATTCTCGGGAACGTTGACTTCAAGATCCTGCAGGAACCGAAGTTTCCCTACCTGCTGAAGGTCGGAAAGGAAACCGAGCTGGTGTGGATACTGGGGGCTCCCTCCCAACCCGGGACGTACAACCTGAAGGTCTCACTGGAGCTCCTGGACGAATTGAACAGAACATGGACAGGATTTTACAAACAGTTCACTATACAGGTCTCACCCACTGCAACCAGTCCCAGCAATGTTGAACTCAATGTAAAGGCACCATCGATCATCAACGGTGGGAACGAGGCAAACGTGACCGTTAAAATAATCAACAGGATGAACCTGAGCATCGAACTCAGGCAGCTGACGTTCAATCTGCCGGAAGGCGTTAAGATCATCCATTCCGTCAATCTACCTCCTGTTCTGGGTCCGAGAGCCACTCTGAACCTGGTTTACACCATCAAAACCCCATATACGTACAGGTACGAATATCTCACGGCCATTCTCAGATACGCCATAAAGGGCAGGGGGATGGACGCAATCAGCAGCATCCATATCAAGATCATCTGGAGGCCATGGACTGCAAACGAGAGCACCCTCAGGGCCGCTTATGGCCTCCAGTATCACTGGATAACTGATAGGTACATAGTCGATGGCTACTGGATGAAGCGGTACAACTCAACCTCCTCCTTCAACAGAAGCCGCATTGCGGCAATAACCCTCCCCATAGTCAACGGGACGAACTCAGAGCTTGAAGCCGCAGAGGCGATTCAGAAATGGATGGAGGAAAGGTTTTCATTCGGTGATATAACAACAACGACAGATCCAGAGCGGGTCCTTCCCCAAGACCGGATAAGCTACGCCGAGGGACAGATACTCATGACGGCAATGCTCCGTTCTGTAAACATCCCCGCTAGGATTGTAACCCTCTTTAATGGCACGGACTGTACAATCCATCCAATAACGGAGTTCTACACGGAAGACGGATGGTACGTTGTGGATCTTGCCCACAACTTTATCGGCTCTAGGGACGAGTACCTGGCCACGCCTTATTTCCCGAGGATATACCAGCTGGTGACACAGGAGAACTACCAGCTGGTGGCACAGAGCCCGACCGGGAAGTGGGGTGTACACGAACACGTTGATGTAACCGGGGACTACCTTGCCAACCTCCAAGAGCGCCTTTTGAACGTGCTCATGAAAAAATTAGACCCGGAGCTTCACTCCAAGGTGTTAACGGTGATAACGAGCTTGGGAACCAACCAAAGGATATACGCCCTGTTCCTCTTCAACTCAGCACCGAAAGATGATTTAAACAGGGTGCTAAATGAGTACAGCACGGAAAGGATAGAACAAAATGTAAAAACTATGTACGAGTTCTACAGGGACATAGAGTGGGATGAGAACTTCACAAAGTACTGGAGGATATTCGCGGGTGAGGTGGGATGATACGTGTGCTAAGACTCGGACACCGGCCGGAGAGGGACAAGAGGATAACGACCCACGTGGCGCTCACGGCGAGGGCCTTTGGGGCCGACAGTATAATAATAGCGGCTGACGTTGATGAGCACGTCAGGGACAGTGTCAGAGACGTCGTGAACAGGTGGGGAGGTCCCTTTGAGATAGAGTTCGATCCCGCGTGGAGGCGAATCCTGAAGGAATGGAGGGAAGGGGGAGGTGTTGTAGTTCACCTAACGATGTACGGAATCCACATGGACACTGCCCTCTCAAGGATAAAGACAGAGCTGAAAAGGGGGAGGGATCTCCTGGTGGTCGTCGGGGCTGAGAAGGTCCCGGGTGAGGTGTACAGGATGGCAGACTACAACGTAGGTGTTGGGAACCAGCCCCACAGTGAAGTGGCCGCGCTGGCGGTTTTTCTTGATAGGCTACTGGATGGGGAAGGGCTAAGAAAGGAATTCAAAGGTGCTAAGCTGAGGATAATCCCCCAGGAGTGCGGCAAGAGGATTGTTGAGCTTTGAGGTGAGAGAATGCTGAACAACTACCGCGAGAATGTCAGGGGTTACCTTGAGACCATCGTGCGCCCACTCGCAGATCTTGGGGTCACTCCGAACACAATCACCCTCCTGGGGCTTATTATAAGCCTGTTTGGGGCGTACCTGTTTTACCGTGGAGAGCAGTTCTGGGCAGCTGTAACCCTCCTCTTCGGCTCGCTGATAGACGCACTCGACGGAACGCTGGCCAGGATGACCGGAAAAACGAGTCGCTTTGGCGCGTTCCTCGACTCCACCCTGGACAGGATAAGTGACGGGGCGGTGCTCTTTGGGATTGCCCTGGGGGGTCTGGTAGACTGGCGCGCAGCATTCCTGACGTTTATGGGTGCCTACCTGGTGAGCTACGAACGTTGCAGGGCAGAACTTGCCGGCTCTGGAAAGCTTGCTATTGGAATAGCAGAGCGTGCTGAGAGGTTGCTCATCCTAATTGCGTTTGCGCTGGTTGGCTACATTGGGTATGGAGTTTACGTCGTTGGAGTACTGACTTGGACAACGGCCTTCCAGAGGATGTGGGCCGCATATCAGAGGCTTAAATGAGAAAAGAGTGTGAATACGGGGAATGACGAGAATTTCGCTGAATGAGCCATCGATGGTGGCCGTGACGAGCCCCGCCGTTACCGACCCCTCTTCCATTTCTTCATTATAAGCCCTCTGATAATATCCACGACCTCGGGCAGTTCCGAAACAACGAAGTCGCACTCGTTCCACAGCTTACGTTTCTCCCCTGTCGGATCAAGGAGCGCGGAGAGCATTCCACTCTTCTTGGCGCCAACGCAGTCCTTGGTTGGATTATCACCTATGTAAAGGGATTCCGCAGGGGAGACCCCTGCCCGTTCAAGTGCCAGCTGAAAGGGCTTAGGGTGGGGCTTATAGTATCCGGCGTCCTCACTCGTCGTTATTGAGTCAAAGAGATCACGGATTCCGAGGGCCCGTAAGTGCCGTTCAAGGTACTCGTTGTCGGAGTCCGTGATCATCCCAACGTGGATACCCAGCCCCCTGAGGTTCTTCAGGGTTTCGACCGTGCCTGGAAAAAGCTTCCCGTACCGCTCATGCATTGAGATGCTTATCTCCCAGAAGTTCTCAGGAACCTTGAAGCCATAATGTTTCCCCACTTTTTGCATGGCCTCCGTATCAACATTCTTTATCCTCACATAAGGTCCACCGGCAAGTTTTTTGAATGCAGAAGAGGTCTCGGCCTCGTACTTCTTCCAGACATCAATGACGTCTAGATCGCTTCTACCGGCCCGCTCCAAGACTTCCCGAACGATGTTCTGATGAGTAACGTCCTCCCCCGCTCTGGTTATGAGAGTTCCAACGAAGTCAAAGAAGACCGCCTCCATGATATCACCGGTACCCCTTCGATGACAGGATTAAAACTCTTCCCCTGGCAAAATGTCAAGAGAACAGGGAAAAAATCTGGCATTTATGCTTAAATGGCGAAAAATTTTTGAAAAATCTTTTATCACATAAGTCCTTCACCGTCATGGTGATGATATGGAGGCAATACTCCTCGTCTGGGGCGTCCGGGACGAGGTTCTAAGGGGGCTTCC
>JALVUT010000048.1 GCA_027035445.1 Thermococcus sp. | reverse complement strand
TGAGTATCGTTGATGTTGCCCAGGAGAATGCGGATACCAGTGCCGCTAGGATTCCGAGGATCGCGCCATTCATGTGATAACGGAAGCACGTTCAGTTTAAAAACTTAGCGTTTCGATGGAAAACGAATAATTCACAGGGCAAGGGCCAAAGCCAGTGTGTAGAACCATTCACCATCGACCCAGATGTCAAGGGTCTTTCCAGGCTTGTGTCCCCTCCTAGTAAAGTGGAGGATGTAAAGGTAACCGTTTAGAATCGAGAATACCAGCACCGGCAGGTACCCCTCGAAATACCCAAGTATATACGCCACGGCAAGCCATGGTATGAACGTTGAGTTCAGCAGGAGGAGAAGTTTCCTGCTTTTTTCAAAGCCCAACCTTACTGGAATGGTATTTATGCCACTAATTTTGTCCCCCTTTATATCCCTAACATCAAAGAGGATTGTGTTTATCATGCTCTTCATAAAGAAAAAGTAGTAGATCAGAATGACCTTCTGAGGTTGCACACCTCCTGCAACCAGGTAGGGCAGGAAAGTGGTTCCGTTTGCCCAGGTTAAGGCGATTATCGTGTTTTTAATCCCAGTGATATCCTTGAGCCGTGGGTAATTGGGGGACAGCCTGATGCTGTACAGGACACCAGAGACTATCGGAAAGAGAACCACCAGAACTGCCCAGGGGCTGCTGAAAACGCTTAGGACAAGGGAGAGAAAGAGGGCCAGGGGAACGGTATATTTGAGTATCCTGGCGACCTTTTCCACGTATCCAACCCGTTCAGGGTTGTTGATCCTATCCTCCTTGATATCAGTCAGTTTGTTGAGCCCGTATACACTGAAGACGAGCAGGAACGTGGCAGTGAGAAGATTCCATCGTGACGCGATTCCGTACAGCAGAAATGAGAGATACAGCTTACAAACGCCACTGGCCGCCAAGAAAAGAGAGGTTGAAATAAGGAAAGCTGCCATATTCCTGACTAACCCCAGAGCGAAGCCGAGCGCACCTACATCTCTATTGTGTTTTGAATACTTGACATACCCCTGGGACACCCTCATTTCCTCAGTTATAATTAACAAGGGCAAGTTATATAACCCTTTCAGCCCTTCTTTTATAATAGTCAAAGAGTTCAATTCCCCACTCTCTGGCCGATTCACTTGTGCTTATAAGGTCGCTCATCATGTCATACGTTCCGTTGGGGAGGAACAGGCCCAGAGACAGGAAGTTGTCAGTTACCGTAAACGCCACCTTGGGGTTATTGTCGGTAATGTAGAGCCTAACGTTCGGCAGGTCCTTAACCTTCTTAACGGCATCAGGCATGGACAGTTCCATCAGCTTATCATAGACTGATCTGGTCGTTATGATTTCGATATCGACGTCTCTGGCAAACGCCAGCTCCAGAAACTCCTCTGAGTAATCCGTGAAGAGTATGGGTGAGACCCCTTTTATCCATCGAGACATCTTTATCAGTTCCATATATCTCTCGTGAGGCAGCCTGAGGTATTCTGGTGTTGTTTTGTGAAGTTCCGAATCCTTAAGGTCGCCTATCCTCAGCAGGAGATCTCCCGGAATACCGCTCAAATCGTGGGAGAGCCAGAACTCCTCAAATTTCTTTATGCTCTCCATCGCCCCCATGATGTTCCTCACCTGTATGGACACTATATAACCGGTGTTGGTGAGTGTGTACTTTTTGGTCTCCGGGTTCTGGATAATGAGCATTTCATTCATGAGATCACCAAGGGCATGGGAGATAGTTGACTTCGTTGAGCCCACATCGGTGTGGATTTCACCGAGGGTTTTCGGTCCCTCTGAAAGGGCTAGCAATACTCTATGGCGCACACTTGATGTTACGACCATTTTGAGCACGTTTTCCGGGTTCATGGCCTTTCCTCCCGTTCCCCTCTATGTCATCCTCCTAAATAAACTTTTTCTCGGTACGGCAATTTTTGCTTTATTGGAGCAATTTTGTTTTTAAAGAGCAAAAATGTTATATACCCTAAATGTATAAAGGGTATCGTGAGGCATATGCAGGTGGTAACGTCTGGGGTTGATTATATAGACCATGCCATTGGAGGCGGCATCGTAAGGGATTCAAGCTTACTGGTGGTCTACGATTCGTTTTCATCGGGCTGGGCGTTGCCCTTTAAGGTACTGAGGCAACAGATAGCGAGGGGTGTCCTAGGCATCATTATAAACTACAACCTTCCCCTTCCAAAACTGATTCTAAGGGCCAGATCTGCGGGTCTGGATATTGAGGAAGAGGGAGAAGCGGGAAACCTTGTGATTATCGACGTGTTTGGATCCAAGTACGAATTCTACCATCCAGGGAAATACGTATACAGGATAGAGGGGTTTAACCCAGAGACCTACATACCAAAGCTTGAACAGGTGTATCGGGAGATTTTTAAGAGGACCAACAAGACGGAAGTGGCCGATTTCGTCTTCTCATTGGACGGTATGGCACTTGAACTCGGAGAGGAAAGGAGCGTAAAGCTGATTAAACAGCTTCTGTCCAACCGCGTTATAAACGGCCAGCATCTCTTCTCCCTCTATCTTCTGTGTAGGGACAGGGTGTCCAGGGGGTTCCTCTCATGGAATATTGAATTCAATGATTACGTGCTTGAATTCTCGAGTAAAAGGAAAGGTCACAGGATCTTGGAGCAGATGTACGTTCTTAAATCTCCCCTGGCGATGTTCGAGCCTAGGATGCATCGCTACGACACTGACCACCAGAGCGTCTTCCTCCTCATCTAGTATTCCAGAGGTTGGCCGGGACAGTTATAAACCCAAACACCAAAGGTTGTATGCATGATGATCCCGGCAGAACTGACGTGAGGATGATGACGATCTTGAGTGCTGAACGTTAGGAGGTTAAAGGAAAGCTCAGCGAAGGGAAACGTTGAGCTTCCGGAGCTTGATCCCGACACTGTATTCCCTCGATACTTCCTTCACAATGTGTTCTATCGTGTCCCTTATGTCCTTCTTGACCCTCTCGTCAGAAATGCCTGAGAACGAGCCAAAGAGGCCACCAACATTCTCCTTAATAAAGCTCGCTTCAACGTCTAAGTACACCGTTGAGTCTTTGAGCTCGTGGTTCATCTTCATCCATTTAAAAGTGACCCGTGGAATGAGCTTCAATTCGGTGTGCACCCGGGCTTTAAGCGCTTCCAATGCGGGTTCTATACGGTTTCTAAGCATCGTCTCCTCTGCATCCTGCTTTTTCTCCTCGGTTAGGGGTGAGAGCTCCTCTATTCCTGCCTGCTTGAGGAGGGCCTCCACTTCCTTCTCCAGATCAGCTTTCTTTGCCAGAACCTCCGCGGCCTTTCCGGAGGTAATCGCGGACACTTTTCTCGGGATCTCAGGGGTCCTGGCCAGTTCCACCTCGGTCCTGTAAACGGTGATGTAACGGTTTATGCTCCTGCCGAGCTCCTTGGCGTGTCTTGAAACAACGTCCCTAATGGTACTCTCAACCTGCTCCTTGGGGAGGCTGCTCTCCACGGCGACAGAGAGGTTTATCTCAAATTCCCTCCTTCCCCTCACATCGAAGAACGCTTTGTTCACTTTTATGCCGGCCCTTTCAATATCGTTCACGACGGTTCTGGAGTAGGCACTGAAGTAGGGCCACACTTCCTCAAGGACTGCAAGGACTATACGTCCATCTTTGGTGACGTTGGCCGTCTTTTTCTTATCCTTTTCGACAATCTCCTGTGGTTTGACCTCTTCACCGTTTATTACGATGCTGGCGTCCCTTATTACCGGTTTCATATCGGTTTCCCTCAGGATAATAGGGGCGTACTTACTGACGACGTGCAGCATGCGTTTTTCCGCTATCTCTATGTCTCTCGCGTTTCCAGCGGATGAACCGTATACACGAACATTCAGATAGACAACACCTCCTTCAACATCGGCATCGAATTCTATTCTGCCGATGGAGAGTCCCCTAATCCTCTTTGCCTCTTTGAGAATGTCTTCGGCGTACAGCTGAAAAGCCCTCTCCGGGAGGGATCCTCCCTTAAAGTTCACAACGACTTCGGGCTTCTCCGGAGTCGCTGGTTTTGGTACGGGAGGTTTGGCCTCCTCAGTTGATGTTCCTTCCGTTTTTTTGGCCACTTCTACCTCTTGAGCCGCCTTTTTGGTGGGTTTTTCAATCTTCTCTTCCCCTGTAGAGGATGCCTGGGGCACTTCAGGTTTTCCCTGAACCTCTTCTTTAAAAAGATCCTCCAGGGCAATTTTGGGTGTCTCGGCATATGCATCAACATTATCGGCGATTGAAAGCTTAAGCTCTATCTCATCGAGAGCATAGACATCAATCACCATGGGCCTGCCAATAAAAGATCTAAGCACGCTGATGGCCTCCTCACCGCGCAGGATCTTCTCCTCATCAACCAGAAGGCACTCAACCGCAAGGAGCTTTGCCCTGTCGGAGAGGATTGTCATGTAATATTTGCCGCTTTTACCTTTGACGAATATCCTAAAGAAAGCCCCACTGGCCTCGGCAAGAGCCTCACTTACGAGGTCCCCCAGTTCCCCTGCAGAGGTCACCAGTACGTTTTCCTTGAGGGGACTCTTATTTGGTAGCTCCATCTCCACCACCATTAGCTATATATATCCCTAGTCATTGAAAGAATCCGGGACGGTCTATCGTCTCAGTATATCAACGCTTGTATTTAAACATTATTGTGCACAAGGGTGAGTGTCATGAAGGTATTGATACTCGGAGGCGGGGCGTTGGGTCGCTCGATCGCCGATTCACTGAAAGGAGAGTTTGATGTAACCATCATCGAAAA
>JALVUT010000047.1 GCA_027035445.1 Thermococcus sp. | reverse complement strand
ATCCGAGCTATGAGCTTACTCCAGCCTGCAATCATGACTGCGTGTTCTGCTACTCGAACGTGGCGGTAAAGCTCGGCAAGGCCCCGAAGCCCGGCTACTACGGATGGGACAGGCCTTACGCGATAACTGTGTCACAGTATGGAGAGCCTTTGCTCAGCCCGCGCATAGTCGAGGTCAACAGGATGCTTAGGGAAAGGTTCCCGGGGGCGAGGCTTGACCTGCAGACGAACGGCTCGCTTCTGACCGAGGAGCTGTGGGGCAAGCTAGACTTCGACCTGGTGATGGTAAGCCTCGACGCCTCAACGAGGGAGAAGCACATGACGATAGCCAACGCCGACACGTTTGACGCGGTCGTCAATGCCCTCAGGATCGTAGGGGAGGATAAGAGCGTCCGCTCGGTGGTCAGAACGATATTCATGCCCGGGATAAACGACGAGGAGGTACCGAAGATAGCCGAGCTGGCCGCTTCCCTCGGGATAGACGAGATGATGATTCAACCTCTTACAATCCACGAACTTAACGTCGAGAGGCTGAAGAAGGCCGGCCTCGACTTTGAGAGAGCGGAGAGCGTGAGGGATTACCTGAAGGCGGCCATGAAAGCGGAGGAGTACATCGACGTTAGGATAAGCGGCTGCCAGCTGGCAGTTTACAGGACGATGGATCCGCTTACGCTGTTCAGCGCGAGACGCATTGCGAGGGACGTTGCTCCCATTGTGAAGAGGAGGAGGGCAGTGTTTAACCGATAAGGCGAAAACCTTAAACCCCTCACCCCCGAACAATTCCAGGGAAGTCAATGCTGGAAAGGTTCCTCTCGATCGTCCTGCTAACCGTCTTCCTGCTGATAAACCTCATAATGCTCGTTGTGAGACCACTCGTGAGTGCCGGGACAAGGCTGTGGAGATGGGTTTTCAGAGTGGAGCTCCCAAAAGACGAGAAACGGGGTTATGGCTGGCTCTACACAATCATCTGGGCTGTGGTGGGAGCATGGGGTGCCTGGGAGCTTAAAGAAGCCGGTGTGTTGGCGGGATTCTTCGGTTTTCTCGCTTTCAGGAGCGGTGCCAACGTCACGCGCACACTGGTGTACGGCCTTCACGATCAGGGCATCCTTAAGGACTACAGCGGAGAGGGCCTCCTCTCGATAATCGGGGACTTGATGAAATTCTCCCTCCTGATGGAGACCCTCTTCATGGCATCCCTTGCCCTCATCTACAAGACGCTATCGGTCACGGCGGGTCCAAGAATGAGCGCCGGCGGCTTCGTTCTCTACCTATGGACAGCAGGGTTGGTTTTCGGGTTGGTTTTCGGCTGGCTCATGGCGAGGAACAATCGGGGGGTGCTCCTCCAGAATACGGTACCGGTAGTGCTCTTCTTCTCGGCGCGAGCCGGAAAAAACAGAACCGAAGAAATGGTTGGAAGAATAAAAACAGGCCCTCAGAGCCTTTCATCCCGTTTAAAACGTTTCAAATGAGGCCTAAAGCTCTATTGGAAGCTTCACGTAGTCAAGGACGCTTCCGCGGCTTCTCCTTAGTTCGATGTGTTCAACGAGATCTCTAAACCCCCCGCCAGCAAGACCATCCGCTATTATCGCACTGCCCTGTGCCGCCTCCTTTGCCCTGCCTCCAAGACCCCTCTGCCTGACAACGGGAAGACCAAAGTGCTCATCAAAGAGATCCTTCACGTCCTTCCTCAGCTCATCTATGCGCATCAACCTACCGGAGAGTATTACCTCCCTGGCGTCGCCAAGGATGGCCAGTTCACTCGCAACGGCCTTTAGGAAGCCGTCCTTCATGGCCTCCCATGCGGTGGCAAAGGGCCTCTCGTCCATCCTCCTAGCGAAGTCCTCCTGCGGGAGTATCTCGTTGGCCGCTATTATACTCGCCCCGCCCCAGAAGAGGTGCCACTTTCTGACCTGACCGAGGAGGTAGGCCACCTCCCCGTCGAGGGCACCGCTGTTGACGTATGCCGGGCCGGGGAAGATGGTTCCCCCGATGCCGTCGATTATCTTACCACCCCTGACGGCCCCGGCGTAGTTGTAGCCGAAGCCGACCTCAAGCAGGACAAACGAGACATCATCGTAATCGATCCCAAGCCTCTTCGCCTGGTCGTAGATGCCCAGGACAGTTATAGCCATCTTATCGGCGGTACCCATGTCAATCCTGTTATACTTCCTCCACTCGGGCACAGTGGGGAGGTGGATAACGCCTGGAATGAACCAGACGTTCAGTCCCTTTTCCGCCATCTCGTTTATCATTTCCTGAAGACCGATAAGAACGGGGATCTCCTGCAGCTCATCCTCCCGAACGAGGGTCATCTCAAAGCGGTCCCTCTCCGTTAACTCAGTTATGCGCTTGAGCGGGACACCGTAGCCGGACGGGCCTATAATGAGGTCAGCGTTGAACTCCCCTATTGCCCTTACTATCCTAGCCGGGTCTTTCGCGACAACCTCGCTTGGAAAGCTCAAGTCAAGCCGTACTTTGCCGTCTTCGAGCCCGATTACGTCAAAACTCTTGGTACCCGGATCAACCCCAATTACCTTCATGTTATCACCGGCCCATCTTCTCAGGGTTATTTTTGAAATTTATGATTCAGGTTACCTTGATTAAAAGAGATCCCAAACCAAACACATAACGAAGTGCTCAGGGGGAGTACTCGAAAGGCCGGAGTTGGGAGGACTGCTTAAAAGAAGGTGATTAAAGGGGGACTCCACTACCAACTCTCTCCCTCAGAACTTTAAGCGCCACCTGAAGCACTCCCTCCGGTGATCCTTTGAACCCCCCGCCCCGTGCAAGAACCTCGCTGCCGCCGCCGCGGCCACCGGTTTTTGAGAGAACCTCCTCCAGCAGTGCCTTCATCGAGATGCCTTCAGTCCCCCGGTTCTTGGCGAAGATGACGTAGTTCTTGCCGACGATTAAGGCAACGGTGTTTGGGTTCCTGTCGACGAGATAAACGGCGAATACCTGTGCATCCTTCAGAGGAACCCTTTCAAGGTGGGCAATCACCTTTAGTCCCCCGATTTCCCGGGCCGCACCAAGCAGCGCCCTTGCCTTCCACTCCCAGAGCTCCTTTCTGAGGGTGTCTTTTTCTGCCCTGAGCCCCTCGATCTCCCCCTTCAGCTCTCCCACGCGCTCGACGAGTGGCCTGTTCTTGTTCGGCATCTCGTCGAGGCTCCTCCAGTAATCATCCAGAACACCATCGAGATACCTCAAGGCCCTGCTCCCGCAGGCGAACTCCACACGCCAGAGCTTCCTGCTCTTCCGGTAGAAGTTGAGGACTTTTATGAAACCCACCTCCCCCGTGCCTCTCACGTGGGTTCCGCCGCAGGGGATGACGTCGACACCGGGGATGGAGACTACCCTTATGGGCGGCTTCACCCTGTCTGAGAGCCCCTTCCTGAACTTCTCCTTCAGCTCGGCCGGGAGCTTGTCGTAAACCTCCAGTTGGACGGGCAGGTCGCGCCACACGACCTCGTTGACCCTCCTTTCGATTTCAAATACCATGTCCCAGGTGAGCTCACCCGGGTAGTCAATTTCTATCTTGTTGTATCCCTCGAATATCTGAAAGCCCGTCGTGTTGGCGTCGTACAGTTCTTTGAGAACGGCTGAGAGGATGTGCTGGCCGGTGTGCTGGCGCATGTTCTCGTAACGCCATTCCCAGTCGAGGACGAGCCTGACGCTCTCCCCCGGCTCCGGGGGCCTGCCCTCAAGCCTCCCCTCATGCCACACTTCTTCCTTTCCCTGGACATCATCCACGAATATTTTGAAGCCATCACCGACTATCGTCCCCCTGTCGGAAGGCTGACCTCCACCCTCCGGGTAGAAAATAGTCCTGTCAAGGATCATCCTGATTCTCCCGTTCTCCACCTCAACAGCCCTGATTACCGCCTCTGCCTCCCTGAGGTAAGCGTCGGCATAGAACAGCTTCTCGGTCATGCCACCACCTGAGAGAAAAGGAAGATGGACAATAAAAGGGTTGCCCCGTCAAGAGCCTCCGGCCTGGGCCCTGGCCTCAATGAGGGCCTTAACCCTCTTCAGCCTGAAGAAGTTCTCACGCTCTATCTCATCCAGTCTCTGCTTGATGAACTTGACCGTTGCCTCCATGCGCGGGATTATGATGTACTCCAGTGCATTAACACGCCTCTTGGTGACCTCTATCTCCCTAGCGAGTCTCTTAAGAGTCTCCTCAACTTCGGCAAGGCGAACAACAAGGTCGAGGACTTCCTCGAACTTCTCCGATGCGGCGTCAACGCGGGATGTTGTGGATACAAAGGGATATCCACGTTCTGATGCACTCCTTCTGAAGGATTGGGCCTCAATGAGTGGAACCGGGACCCCCATGACGTTTCTCCTTTTGATATCAACCTCACGGTTGGGTTTGACCGAGAGACCTATCTCACGGAGACGTAGAGTGCCAACGTCTATCTCTGCCATTTGGAGAACGCCGTATGCCTCGGCCATCTTTTGACCGAGTTCATGTCGCAGATTGAGTGCCTCGTCGTAGATCGTGAAGAATTCCATTATAAGGGCGTCCTGCTTGTCCTTGAGGAGTTTGTGACCCTTTCTGGCCAGGGCTATGCGCCTCTTGAGATTGAGGAGCTCCATCCGGGTGGGCTTCACGTTGAGCAGCTCTGCCATCTCAACCACCTAAATCCTGAAGGGGCGTCAGGCCCTCTTCCTGTACTTCGGATGGTACCTGAGGATGTACTCCTTCCTGACGCGCTTGAGCTCGCTCTCCGGAAGCTCGGTAAGGAGTTCCCAGCCGAGGTCAAGGGTTTCCTCGATGCTCCTGTCCTCGTCGTA
>JALVUT010000046.1 GCA_027035445.1 Thermococcus sp. | reverse complement strand
TATCACGGGGCCGGGGTGGCCGAGTGGTCTAAGGCGGCGGGCTGCAGTGGTGCGCGTAAGCCCGTAGTAACCCGCTCTTCCGCGGGTTCGAATCCCGCCCCCGGCTCCAAAACTCAAGTTCGAATCCCATCCCTCCGCTAACAGTTATAATTAATTATTAAGGAGTGAGGCATTACCTCTAGTACTAAGGCAGTTATGCTTCCAGCCTTGCTTCGTAGCCTCTCTTCCAGATGTCGTGGGCGACGGAGTTGCCTAGCCTTACTCCGGCTGATTCTCGTATGATGCTGATTATTTCCCTGGTTTTGCTCCACCTGACCCCCAACCTGCCCAGGGACTCTACAACCTTTAGCAGCAGGCTTCGGGCTTCGTAAATGTTCGCTAATCCGAAGAGGCGCTCAAGCATCTCCTCCCTAGCGCTCCTATCAATCACTAGGTTGGAGGGTCTAGCCAAGGGATTCTCGAACTCGCCCACACCCCGGCCGGACCACGTAGTGTAGTACACGAAGAACCTCAACGCCTCCCTATTCCTCCTCATGAACACCTCCTTATGGAGCTCAGAAAGGAAGTGGAACAGATCCCTCCCCAGAAACCTCCGCAGGTACTTACGCTCCCTAGGCTCCTTAACCATCGACTTGAAAATATCGACATCCGAAGCCTCACGAAAAGCCGTATCGAGAGACCAGAAGCGCTGCGTGTTGAAAACAAGCAACATGTACCGAATACCGGGAGCCGACCTCCTAGCCAAATGCCTCATCATAAAGTACGTAGCCACGTTAAGAGCATCAGCAAAACGCCGGCCACCATACGCCGGGTGCATGACCGGCGCGTCATCCACTACCAGAACACCCACCTCAGTATCCTTAGGCAAGAGACGCAAACACCTAGCAAGCGAAGGACTAACAACGGTCCTAACCCTAAACACGTCACTAAAAAACGACTCCACAAGCGACGCAATAGCCAAAGCAGAGGTCGTCTTCCCGCTGGACGGCCTCCCCACCTGAATAATCAAACTATACTTAACACTAGGAGTTAACTCATCATCACCACCAACACCAAGAGCCTCCTTAGGCGGGAAAAGATACTTAAACAGAGAAGACGGCCTACTAACCTCCTTAGCAACCGCAACACCTAAGTTACTAAGCCAACTCACCCCTTCTCACCCTTAGTCAGCCTAGACAACTCGAAACTAGGCCGAGAGAGCCAACCACCGATCTCGTACCTAACCTCCCTACGCTCACCAAGAAGGATGTACTTAGTCACGCGCGCAATAAGCTGCTGCGCGTTCCTGCTGAGGGCTCTAAGGGAAGTCGACACGGTGTTGAGATTCTTAATCCCGTTCATGACGGTCTCAAAATCCACTCCCGTCCGCCTCTCCACGATCTCACGCAGGCACTTATCGTTCAGATTCTTCGCACCGCACTCCTCTCTCGCCTGCTGAAGAGTCGCAACGTACTCCAGACCCCTCATGATGATGTAACGCATGGACGGACTCATCGAGCGGACGCCCGCGATCTGTAAAGACGAGACCGGGTCGGCGTTCAGTATCCAGTTCATGAACTTAATGTATTCATCCACCGAGGAGCCCGGTCCTGACAGACTCACGGCCTACACACCTCCATCAAATCACCCCCAGAATAATCAACACTAAGAACGCAAGGACCGCTATGCCCACCCCGATACCGATGTTCTTAACGGCCTCATACCTAGAGCTGCTGCCCTCCTCAATTTCAATCGGCGCTGTGGTAATGCTGGGTGGTGACTGATATATTCGTTCCAGCCCCCTAATTATCTGTCGCAGCTTCATGTTGTCGGCCCTAAGCTCTTCCAGTTCCGTGCTGATTACCCTGACCTGACCGATCTCGGAGACCCAAGCCTTAGCCGAGCCCTTAACCTCCTGATAGCCCGCGATCTTCTTCAACTCCTGGGAAACCTTGGACAGCACCCTAAGGTCGGCCGCCCTATAGCCAGTCACGAGAATTATTGGGGCCCTCTCCTCACTAACCCCACCTCCCTTCAAGGACTTCTTGAGAACGCTGACGGCCTTCTCCAGCACCTTAACCTTACGCAGCTTGTAGCGAGTCACGTAGATTATGGGGACCCTCTCAATACGCTCAACCCTCCTACCGAACCACTCAAGAAGCCTATCCCTCCATGTCTTAAAGGCAGTTTTCTGCGAAAGGACCCACTCCCCAATTTGAACCCCGCTCAAGTACGCTATCCTGACCGGTATGCGGCCGAAGCCAGAATTAGGTTCAACATAATCGTTATCGAACAGGGAGCTAGGGTCAACGCCTTCAGGGAACTTCAGCACCACCATCCTGAACGGGACCCGAGTATTCAGGAAAGGCACACTCTGAATCTCCGCACAAATCAGTGACTTATTACCTCCAGGACACTCACGGAAAAGTAAGCCTCCCTCGGTCTCAGCGATCCTGCCGAAGGCCCATTCCGTCTCAGACATGTTCTTATAGAATGAAACGGCAAGCATTGGCTTACCAGCTATGGTGAATAGAGGGTAAATGAATGAGGCCGCTATATACCCAACAACGCCGACAATCGTGAACAGATACGCAACTATGAACAAATCCTCAGGAATAAGACCCACAATACCAGCAAAGAGAACCAACATAGGAATCAATATGATGATCGTTTGAACCTTACCACCACCAGGACCCAACCAACCCACCTCAATAATAATAGCGGTCCGCCGAAGCACGGACAGCAGTCCAGAAACCATGAAAACAGTCCGCCACGAAGAAGAAACACGCGTGACTCAGTCCATCAATCCTACCGCTTCGCTGGAGCTGACCCCGACCTCGCAACTATGAGGCCCATCAACCAACCGAATACTGAGGCCGTGATGTACATCACGATAACGGCCTTGGAATCCATGAGCCAGCCCCTCAACTCACCGATCTTCCACAGAACAGCAATCGCTAAAGAACCCCCAGCAAGCTGAACCAGAAACCTGCTTCTCAAAAAGTACGCAATCAAACCAACAATAAGGAGAGTACCAGAAATTAGGAGGAGCTCGACGTCCATCCAATCCCCGAGTTAAATAGCTACTTCCCAGCCAGCGCTAGGATCCTCTTCTTGGCCTCCGTGAAAGATAGCTTCCAGTCACGCCATAAGTAGTATATCCTCCAAGCCTCATCCCTCCTATCCTCAGGCACGAGGTCTAAGAGGCTGAGCAACACGCCAGCCTGATCCCTCCACCTCCTCCACTCCCTAAGCGTCATCATTTTTAACTCCCTTGAAGAAACCCGAACAAGTGTTTAGGGTCTGTAGAGGCCTGTTAGCTTGATTAGTCTTTCTTCAGCCTCCTTGAAGGATATTTTCCAGTCCCTCCAGGCGTAGTAGATTCTCCACGCCTCCCTCCTCCTGCCTTTAGGGGCGTGGAGCACGTAACCTATGAGAATGCCTGCCTGATCCCTCCTTACCCGCCACTCCTTAACAGACATTACCAAGGACGCCCCACCCTCCTAAGGAATACCTGTATAGTAGTTAATGTACTTAAGCCCGAAGTCCTTGGCATGACTCCGCACGAACCGATCAACAGCCGCAATAAACCCACACCCACACTCCCTAGCAGCAAGCAGGTGAGCTATATCAAGACGCCTAGACCTAGAATACCCGCGGCCCCTAACGTACTCGTCAGCCTCAACCAATATCCTCGAAACATTAACCCTGCACTTAACGAATCGATACCTCATAAACAGGTTCAGGAGCCTACCCACAGTATCGGCGCTAAAACCCTCCAATTCATGAACACTGGAGTAAACCAAGGTAAAACCCCTCCTAAACAACTCATCAATGAACCTCAAGGACTCAAGGTGACCTACCTCCCTAGGGTTAACAGCCCTAATCAAGATACTCGAATTAAAGTAAACGCACTTCCTCCTCACCAACGCTACCCGAGTGAAATAGCCACCAACGCATTCACCGCCACGTGCGCGATCAGGCTGGGGGTTAGGTCCTTCGTCAGCATGTTTACGCTGCCGAACACCAGCCCGGCTATTAGGGGGTACGCAGCCGTCAGCTCGTAGCCGGGGTACACGACCCAGTGGTAAAGCATGAAGAGACCTGCCTGGAAAATCAGCGCCACGGCCGGACCCATAACTCGCTCAGCTAAGCGCTGAACCCCGAACCTGAACCCCAGCTCCTCCGCAACGGCCGCAAAGATAACGACTGACCTCACGGAACTCAGCGACGTGAAGTGAAGGACCAAACCAGAAATACCCACTACCGCGGCCGCCAGAACCCCGTACATCACGCTACCCACATCCACGGACGGGTCTATCCTCGGAGGCCCCGCCAGCAAACCCATCGCCACACCCATCAACGCTATCGTAGCAAGAACGAAGAAAGCAGGATCACCGCTAGGAACGGCGTAAGGCAGGACAGCCGCGAACACCGCCAGAATAATCACTAAGCCGGGAAGGCTGATCCTGTAGTTCGCTACTCCCTTATCCTTACTATGTAATAAGGCCTTAGACACCCTCAACCCCTCCTCCTACCCCTTTCAGACCTAGCTATCGCTAACGAACCGAACGTGAAGGCTAACCCGGCAACGAATGGGGCCACCGTGTACGTCAGGACCGCACGGTTGAACTCCTCCGTACTCCGCACGAACCCCACGCCAGAAGCGTTACCGGCGACAGACAGTGACAGGAAGCGCCCCTCATCATCGAAAAGGAAGTAAATCACGGCCCCATTCACCCTGAACGGGACCCGCCCAACACCCTTCACGACATACGTGGACCCGTTACTCAGCCTCACCACCACGCCCCTAGAAGGAACCACGTCCAACCCGCCCAACACCCCGCCGCTAGGATAC
>JALVUT010000045.1 GCA_027035445.1 Thermococcus sp. | reverse complement strand
TCGATGCCGATGCACGCGGCGGCGCCGCCCTGAGCATAAGTCACGCAATAGGTGCCCCGATACTCTTCGTCGGCGTCGGTCAGGGCTACGAGGATTTAAAGCCCTTCGACGAAAGGTGGTTCGTGGACAGGATTTTCGGGGAGTCTTAAGTTTCCTTTCCAGTTTTAATCTTAACATGCGGCATGAAACGGCCCAAGTACCATAAACAGCACGGCAATTCCGGGGAGAAGGCCCTCGAGGGCAATCATCCCTTTTTCCCAACTACTTTTACCAAAGATCATCCCCCTCCAGTCGAGGCAAAGATTAGCGTTAGAAGACAACCACTAAACTCCACATATAAAAACAGGCATGATGAGCACCGTCAGGAGTGGGAGGAACATACCCAGCCCTGAGTTTCTGAGGCTTTCTTTCCTGTGGAGAAGCCAGACTAGGAGGAGTAGGAGTGCAGGGAGCAGGACGAGAAGGATAAAGACCGGAGAGGGGGAATACTCTCTCCAACAGATGTAGGGCCTCCCCGCGGGGCCAGTCTAGTTCTCGAAATAAACTGCTCCGCTTTTGATATAGTAGTTTACCGGACGCCAGTAGAGGAGCGCGAACTCCCAAGTCGCTGTAAGGAAGATGATGAGAGGGTGCACAATGATCCTCGGGGGTTTCACTTCCTTCACCTAATCCCTTTTTTCACAGGTGCGTGTTTATAACAGCTGGAACATTACTGATGACTTGTCTGAACAACAGCCCGCGTTTCAGGCCTGAGACACCTCTGTGTCGGGAACCGCCATGTGGGTTTCTCAACGCCCTGCCAATCATACCCTTTAACCACTATGAGAACACCCGTGCCTTTGAACTCACTGTACTCAATGTAGTAGCTTTCGTCCCCACCAAGGAGTTTCCACGTGCAGAGATTACTTTCTGAGCTGTTCACAACATTACCGGATAGATTGCTTTCTATGAGTCTAAACTGATCCATACATCCGCTAAAGTTCCCGTAGACGAAGAGTGCGACGTTAAATCGGGTCGTTCCGTTGAAAACCGTCCCTTCGAATCCAGTATCAAAGCCTGAAGCGTTGATGGAGAGCCATCTTCCCTCCGTCCAATTCTCAAAATGCGAGAGCATCTCCTTGAGGACGCATTCCGAACCTTGCCCATTTTGTGACCCCTTTCCTTCGCTGGAGGAATTCATGGTTGGATGACGCCACGTTAGAATCAGCAAGGACAGCAAGACCAAAATGAGGACAAGAACATGCTTTCTAGACTTCACGGTCTCATCTCCGTTTTTGTTGTTATATGGCTCGGGCAGTTCCCATCATGGCGATTATCAAAACCGCTATGAGAACCGCGAGCGATACAATCGAGGCAACCCCTCCGGACTCTTTCTCACCGAATATAAGAGCAGGAAGAACGGCCACCGCGAGAACAATGGGAGAGGCATCCGTAAGGCCAAAGAGGAAAATTCCCAGAAGAACTGTCAAGCAGGCGGTTGAAAAGACAGTCACTATGTCCTTTTGTCGTGACATCAATCCTACGATAACTGCAGTCATAAAAGGCAACCCAGTAATAAGAAAAAACTCCGGAGAAGGTTTGAAATGGAAGGTGCAGGCTGGAGGATTTAGAGACCAGCAGGAAGGTTGAATGTAGTATGTGGATGGCATTATGAAGAGTGTTAGTATTTCCAGTATAAAAATTAGGGGATAAAAAAAGGTTTTGAAATCAGAGATAAAATCACCTCCTGTGAGGATATATTTTCACAAGGTGTGTGCCAGAGCCCCAGTTGCCCCATGCAAGATAGTGGTCATACATATCCCAGCCGCTGTGGATTACTAGGTACTGTATGTTATATCCATCCCATACATATCCCGTTATGACCACACTATGGTCTCCGTAAGGCCCTTGTCCATCTGTTGCTTTCCCCCCATTATCAAGTTGCAATAGGACTGGTCTCTGTTGATCCACTTCAATTTTGACGTCTGGTGTGGTTATATACTGGGATAACTCACATAGTCCCCATGAACATGTAGGTTGCGCATCATAGTTGTTTACAAGCGACCACGAAACTATCCCCTGATCCTTTAATCTTTGATATTCGCTTGCAAAAGCCTCAATACCATCGCACACATCGGAGCCAGGCCATCCACACCAATGTGTCCATCCATCATTGCTAGTCCCCATGGTGTGGTGAAGGATATCAACCAAAGACGTCATGTACTCCTTGTATTCCTCAGTGTAATATCCGTTTTCATAGATTTCTGGATGCTCGTGGTATGCTATAATCTGGGCGGCAGCTATGGGAGTGCACCCATCCCATGTATCCCACGGATCAGCACTCGGTCCAACGTTGTTTGGATAGCTTGTTGATGCACCTCCTAAATCACCCACTCCTCTAGTGTAAGTCCAAGATGGATCCTCTGTCCACACTGGAACGTTAGGGATTATCTTAGTCTCAATGGAATCCGATAGCACTCCAATCTTAACCTGCCTCTGTGAGGAAGTTTTAAATGATTTCCAAGCATCTGCCACTCGTTTAGGTAAGATTGAGAACTTAACTGTTTTTGGAACGGAAACAGTCCTACCATAGATGTCCATTGCCTTCTTGTCCTTCAGTTCTATGCTGTAGCTCAGCCCGCCGTAGTAAAGCAGTCTGTGTTGTTCTCTTGAGAAACCCCTGGTTCTGGCTGTGGCGATTTTTTCCAGCCTTCTACTCGGTGCTTCTCCCTTCCCGAACTCAAGAACGGGAGGCATATACCTCTGCGCCGCCATGAGTATGAATCCATCGGGCTTACCGTTCACCAGCACGGTAAACTCGTAGGCACTCTTAGTGCCATTCGGGAAGTAGTACACCACTGGCCGGGAGAGCTTTGCATTTTTCCAGTCCTCAAAGTTGGGTATGTGTTCCGAGGCCCAGTACAGGTGCTTTTGGGCCACGAGGGTTGCCTCGTTGGGCGTTACGGGACCGTTCCTGGCCGGCATATGGCCTATGCTCAGAGCTCCGACAAGGCTACTCAATACCAAAACAGCAAAAAAAAACTACCGACAAAACGGCTGTTTTTCTACTTTTCATTGTGAATCACAAAGCTTAGTATGTGTAAACTCCTTAAAAAGTTTCTGTGTATTACCATTTTAAATAGGATGTTTACCTGGCTTGTTATCCTGAATAATGAGTACAATTGCATAATTCTTAGCTGCCTCCCGTAACAGCTGATATCTCGTTGAACTGTTACCGGTGGTACCAGCAATCTTGCAAATATAGGAACAAATCGACGTAGTTGCATGCTCGAGTTCATACCTTTTAATTCAAAATTTCCATCACACTCCCAAAATCAATCCCCGCCGTCATATCGATGTCAATGGGGGTTACACTTACCTTCCTCTCGACTTTTAGGGCATAGGCATCGGTTCCCGGCTCAAATTTCGCTGTCTGTCTTCCCACAACCCAGTAGTACGGGTGCCCCCTAGGATCGATGCGCTCCTCAACGGTGGGGTTGTAGCGCTTCCTTGCGAGCTTCGTGATGGCTATCTCCGTCTCTGGCGTTGCGTCGCTCGGTACGTTCACGTTTAGCATATCAACCCCACTCATGAGGCCCTTTTCGAGGATTGCCCCTGCTATTCTCCTGAGGAAGTGGGCTGAGATAGAAAAGTTTATTCCCTCGCCCTCTCCAAGCGTCTTCTTCCAGTCAACCTCAAGGCTCACCGCTAAACTTGGGATGTCGTGAGTAGCTGCCTCTATCGCTGCAGAGGCCGTCCCGGAGACCGTTATCTCGGTGCTTAGGTTCTCACCGAGGTTAATGCCGCTGACCGCGAGGTCGAACTTCCCGAAGCGCGCTATGGCGAAGATCACACAGTCTGTCGGCGTTCCGTCTATCCCGTAGGCAACCTTCGCCCCGGGTACATCGATGAGTTTTGCCCTCAGGGGCCTGTGCAGGGTCATTGCCCTTCCACTGGCGCTCCTCTGGAAGAGCGGTGCAACGACATAGATCTCACCGAGCTCGCTCAGGGCCCTGAGAGCGGCCCTTATTCCGTTGGAGTAAATCCCGTCGTCGTTGGTTAAGAGTATCCGTGGCATAGTAAAAACTCGACCTCACCTTTAAAAACCCTAACCATCAGCCGGGTTCAGGTGGGGGAGATGACATACTGGACGAGCGAGGACAATGTTGCCGGAAGGCCGGGAACGGCACTCTTCATAATCCTCCCAACGATAGGCTGCTACCGCTTCAGGATAAACGAGGCGTGCTACATGTGCGCCTATCCCACCGCAGCCCCCAAGGTGAGGTGGAGCCAGGAGGCGATAGTTGACTACGTCCGCGAGGCACTCAAAAAAATCGAGGGAAAGAAGGGGCCTTTCGCGGTGAGAATGTTCACCTCCGGCTCTTTCTTCGACAACGGCGAGCTGAAGCCCGAAACGAGGAGGAAAATCTTTGAGATACTCGCGGAGATTGATGAGGTCGAGGAGATCGTAATCGAGAGCAGGAGCGAGCTGGTTCGCTACGATGCGGTTAAAGAGCTCGCGGACATCGTCCCGGACAGGCACTTTGAGGTTGCCATCGGCCTAGAGACGGCGAACGACGATATCGCCGACCTCTCCATAAACAAGGGCAACACATTCGCGGACTTCGTGAAGGCCGCTGAAATAACACACAGGGCCGGGGCGAAGGTCAAGACCTACCTCCTGCTCAAACCCCTCTTCCTGAGTGAGAGAGATGGTCTTAGGGACGCGAAAGAGAGCATAATAAGGGCAGAGCCCTACACCGACACCTTCTCGATAAACATTACGGACATCCAGAAGGGGACGCTCTACGAGAGGCTCTGGGAGAAGAAGGAGTACCGGCCACCGTGGCTCTGGAGCGC
>JALVUT010000044.1:971-4868 GCA_027035445.1 Thermococcus sp. | reverse complement strand
ACCGCAAGATTTATAAATCCGCTCCGGCCTTTTATCTTTGGACATGGGGCGGTAGCTCAGCCTGGGAGAGCGCCGGACTGAAGATCCGGGTGTCGGGGGTTCAAATCCCCCTCGCCCCACCATTCTCTCAATGCGGTGGTAGTCTAGCCTGGTCTAGGACACCGGCCTCCCAAGCCGGTAACCCGGGTTCGAATCCCGGCCACCGCACCATTACAGCCCTTTCTGACGAAAGCGCTGGCGGAAGAGAGCATACTATTCCAAAAACACCAAATTCTAAGGGGTTTACTCATCATTTGCCGTTTCGTAATGTTTGCCCTCCTCAAAGCGTCCCCTTGGCGCCAGAACAAAGGGCACAACGTTGAAATCCGCAGGAGTAATCTTAAAAGGGACCACTAGAACTTCCGGCGGTGAGAACATGGCGATATACTTCATAGGCCTCGGACTCTACGATGAGCGGGACGTTACTCTGAAGGGGCTTGAGACTGTGAGAAAGTGCGATACGGTCTTTGCAGAGTTCTACACCTCCCTCTTGGCCGGCACGACAATAGACCGAATCGAGGAGCTGATAGGGAAGCCGATACGGAGGCTGAGCAGGGAGGACGTCGAGCTTAACTTTGAGAAGATCGTTCTGAGTGAGGCGAAGGACAGGGACGTGGCTTTCCTCACCGCTGGGGACCCTATGGTTGCAACGACCCACTCCGACCTGCGCATAAGGGCGAAGAAGGCCGGAATCGAGAGTTATGTCATCCACGCGCCCAGCATCTACTCGGCCATAGCTATAACCGGGCTACACATCTACAAGTTCGGCAAGAGCGCGACGGTGGCCTACCCGGAGAAGAACTGGTTCCCCACGAGCCACTACGACGTGATAAGGGAGAACAGGGAGCGAGGCCTTCACACGATGCTCTTCCTCGACATAAAGGCCGACCGGAACCGCTACATGACGGCCAATGAGGCCATGGAGATACTCCTTCGGGTGGAGGCGGTGAAGATGCAGGAAGTCCTCACGCCGGACACGCTCGTCGTCGTCCTCGCGAGAGCCGGCTCCCTGAACCCGACGCTCAGGGCGGGATACGTGAGGGATATGATAAACGAGAACTTTGGCAGGCAACCGCATGTCATGGTCGTTCCGGGGAAGCTCCACATAGTCGAGGCTGAATATTTGGTAGAGTTCGCCGGCGCGCCGGAGGAGATACTGGAGGAAACCTGAAGCCCAGCGAAAGCTTTATATTTCCTGCATTGGGCATTATTTTCGGGACGGGCCCGTGGTCTAGACTGGTTATGACGCCACCCTCACACGGTGGAGGTCCGGGGTTCAAGTCCCCGCGGGCCCACCACAACAACCCTTTACTTCGCAAAGCGTTGACGGAAAAGATTGCGTGCTTTTCTAAGGATGCAAATTTCAGGGGATTTACTCATCAATTGTCATTTCACAGTGCTTGCTCTCCTCAAGGCGTCCGAAGAACGCCAGAATAAAGGGCAAACCTGTTTAAAGGTTTCTTTTAGAGAGTAAACCCTCTTGCAGTAGGAATTTGAAAAGCGCACACTGATACTATCTATAGATTTAAAGGAAATCCTTTTGGTCAAGCTTTTAGAAAAAGCTTGCTCGCGACATTGGAGCGAAGTTTCAACTCACGGGATGATAGTCCCGTTGAGTTTGATCAAGGTTCGTGATTCTTGTCTAAAAGCTCGTTATAGCAGGGATTTCTCTTTAAAGTTGCCACTTAGGAGTGGATTCTTTTTGAAGAGCGTTTTTTAGTGGGTTCGAGTTTGCGTGGAATAAAGAGGAACCAAACCAATAAATGACACTCTCTAAAAGAAAACACACTAACCCCCAATTGCAGAGCACGTAGGAACTCTTCGAGGTCAATTTCTTGAAGTTAAAACCTTTTGATCAACCTTTGCCCCGTAAAGGTTGTGAGGGTGTTTCACTCACCAGAAGCGCAATGTGGGTACAAACCCATTTCAGAACTTGAACCTTGTAGAAAGGCACATAATTTTCCGCCAGCGCTTTCGTCAGAAAGGGCTGTAATGGTGCGGTGGCCGGGATTCGAACCCGGGTTACCGGCTTGGAAGGCCGGTGTCCTAGACCAGGCTAGACTACCACCGCATTGAGAGAATGGTGGGGCGAGGGGGATTTGAACCCCCGACACCCGGATCTTCAGTCCGGCGCTCTCCCAGGCTGAGCTACCGCCCCCTGTGCCCAATGGATAGGGTAGAGCGCAGATTTATAAATCTTGCGGTGGCTACGCTTAAAACATTAGAGCCTCGGCTCAACTGCGTAGACAGTCCTGTCCTCACCTATGCCCTCGATTAAACCGCGGTGCCTCCTTACACAGCTCTCACACTCGCCGCAGTGTATCGGCTTTCCGTCTTGGGTGAATCCCTTCGGCATGTAGCAGGAGTTGGAGTACTCGTACTTCGCGTCCAGCTCCTTCAAAAGCCTCGCGATGCCCTTCTTGTCGAGGTCTATGAGCGGGGCGATCACCTTCACTTCCGCCATGGCTCCATAGCGGAGCATCCTGTTCATCCTCTCCACGAACTCCGGGGTGTTGTCCGGAAAAGTCGTTCCTTCCTCGGCATTGAAGCCGACTATTATATCTCCACCGCCGAGGGCATCTAAGAAGGAAGCCGCGACGCTTATGAGGACGACATTACGAGCGGGGACCCAGACGCTCTTGGCCGTTTCCTGCGCAATGCTCATATCCTCAAGCTCTTCAGCCGAAACCTTCGGCGTTTCTCCGCCGACTAATGGGGTTCCCCTCAGCTTCGAGAACTCCTCAAGGAAGTCGAGCTTAACAATCTTCAGCTGAACGTCCAGCTCTTTAGAGAAGAACTCCGCTACTCTGTTCGTAACGCGCTCCTCATTGCTCCCGTAATTGACGGTGAGCATTATCACCTCATCGTAGTTCCTCTTTGCCCAGTAGAGGCAGGCGGTTGAGTCCAGTCCGCCACTGAAGAGAACTACAGCCCGCTTCATTCTATCACCTCCGGAAGCAGGTTGATATCTAGCTTGGAAGCCCTATTTCTAAGCTTTTTATCGTAGGTCGCGAGGGTTCCAAAGTCTTTGGCTATCGCGAGGATCACGGAGTCAATATAGTGCGCCAAGCTGAGGCTCTGTAGAAGGTTAAAGCCCTCAAGGAGGTACTGCCTGTCATCCACAAGAGATGTCCTTGGATCAAAGAGTATCTGCTCGACGAGCTCTCTGGCTTCCTCATTGCTAAAGCCGAGCTTCCTGAAGTTCCAGACAGTCTCGTAAACCACTATCGTTGGTACAATCCAGCGGTCGAGGGAGTGAATGAGGTTCACGGCGCTCCCGTAGTGCTCGGAATCTTCAACCGCAGCATATATGAAGACGTTGGAGTCAATTACGGCTCCCATGACATTTCCTCCTCCATGGCCTCCCCCGAGATCCTCTCAAGCTCTTCCGCGGTTAGTTTTCTCCCAAGTCTGAAGGTTTTCCACTTCTTCCTTGCCCTTTTGATGACTATCTCGTCTCCCCTCAGCTCGACGGCTAGGTACTCGCCCTCCTTTATTCCGAGGGCCTTTCTTATCTCAGCGGGAATCGTTATCTGGTAGTTGCGCGTTACCTTTGTGAGCGGCATAGCAAATCACCATAGTATAGTAAGTTTTTCTACTAGATAACCCTTTCGCTCACTCCAGAGCCAGCCCCACTACCTCCCTCACGCTCGAAAAGCCCTCCTCCTCAAGGTACTTCTCAATTCCTTCGCTTATCTCCCGGAACACCTTCCAGCCGCGAAGGGAAACGGCTGTTCCTATCTGGAGCGCTGAGGCTCCGGCTAATAAAAACTCCACGGCGTCTTCCCACGTAGTTATTCCACCTATCCCCATCACCGGGATTTCCAGTGCCTTTGCAAGGTCGTAGACGGCCCTTAG
>JALVUT010000044.1:0-961 GCA_027035445.1 Thermococcus sp. | reverse complement strand
GTTTAACACCTGGCCCGGAATAGCCGCCGACTTTGTTACTCAGGATGGGCCTTTTAGCATAGATATCTATTGCCACAGCTTTCAGCGTGTTTATGGCTGAGACCGCATCGGCACCGCCCCTTTCGGCCGCGAGGCCCAGCTTCGTTATGTCGTTGGTGTTGGGTGTTAGCTTTGCTATTACCGGCTTGTCGGTCGCGTCCTTAACCGCTTTAACGACCTCGTAGACGTTCTCCGGCTTCTGGCCGATTTCCATGCCGTAGCCCTTCGCGTGCGGGCAGCTGAGGTTGAGCTCGAAGGCATCGGCAACGCCGCTCAGCTTTTCAGCCAAAAAGGCGAACTCCTCGGGGGTTCCTCCGAAAATCGATACTATCAGCGGAAAGTCGAATGTGTAGCCCTCAACCATCTCAAGGAAGCCCCTCCAGCCGGGGTTCGGAAGGCCCATCGCGTTTATAAGGCCATAGGGAAGCTCCACTATCGTGGGATTGTCGTAGCCCTTTCTAGGCTCTATCCCAATGGATTTTGTCACAACACCTCCAGCCCCTTCCTCATGAGCACGAATCCACTGTTCAGGCGTTTTATCGTTTATCCCAGAAGCAAGAATGAGCGGGTTCTCAAACTTAAGTCCAAAGAGCTTGACATCAAGGCTCGCCATATCGACACCTCAATGGCAAAGGAGCGGCAGGACTATTAAGGTTTTTGTCTCTCGCAAAACTGGAAGATTCGCCTATAGAGAATTTTCTCCATTTGACGCCGAAGGGCGTCGATTAAAAAGCAAACTCTCGAAAAAGCACAAAAACTAGCAATTTAAACATTCAATTGGTATAGCAGCATCTCATGTCTGCACAGAAGGATCATTTAGCGGCGGCGGGCGTGCCCGGAGGTGGGAACCATCCACCGCAGGCATCCACAGGGGCTCGCTCACCCCCGCTACCCCGGGAGCGCCGAACGTCCCGCCTACCGC
>JALVUT010000043.1:11991-19231 GCA_027035445.1 Thermococcus sp. | reverse complement strand
TTATCCCGGCCTCAATCGCCGCCTCAATCTTTGGTGTGGCACCGCCTATAGGTAATACCTCACCACGGACGCTAAGGGAACCGGTCATTGCAACGTCCTGCCTTATCGGAATGTTCTCAAGTGCCGAAATAACCGCAGTGGCGACGCTTATGCTTGCACTATCCCCCTCAACGCCCTCATAGGTCTGGAGGAACTGAACGTGAATGTCGTACTTGCTTATGTCCTCACCCTTGTACCTCTTGATTATTGCCGAGACGTTCTGAACTGCCTCTTTTGCTATCTCACCGAGCTTTCCAGTGACTATGATCTTACCCTCCTCCTTACTTGCGGCGGGTGCAACGACCGCCTCAATCGGCAGGACTATACCGCTTTGCTCTCCTATAACTGCCAGGCCGTTCACACGGCCTATCTCGTTTCCTTCTGCCTTGATGACCTGGTACTCCTTTTTCATCTCTATGTACCAGTCTGCGAGCTGTTTTTCGAGGGGTTTTGCCATCAGCATGGCCTCTAGGACGTCATCGCGTTCAACGTACTTCCTTCCCTTTTTAATGGCTATATCTCCGGCGGCCCTTACGATACCACCTAGGTCGCGGAGGCGGAGTGTGAGATGACCTTTTCTACCGGCGCGCTTTTGGGCCTCGCGGACTATTTCCTCAACGGCCCCCTTTGTGAAGTGTGGTATTTTGCCATCCCTGATGATTTCCTGAGCGACAAACTGGACAAGCTTTTTCCTGTTCTCCATGGTATCTGGCATTGTGGTTCTCATGTAGACCTCGTAACCGTAACCGCGGATGCGGGAGCGTAAAGCGGGGTGCATCTTGTCAACGGTGTCGAGGTTTCCAGCGGCGATGAGGATGAAGTCACACGGCACCGGTTCCGTCCTCACCATTGCACCGCTTGACATCTCACTCTGTCCCGTTATCGGGAACTTCTTCTCCTGCATAGCTGTTAGGAGGTTCTGTTGCATTTTGAGACTTAGGGTGGCAACTTCATCTATGAACAGAACGCCCTGGTGGGCACGGTGTATCATCCCCGGCTCAACCCTCTCATGGGCCGGCGTTCCCAGACCCCCGCTCTGGAAAGGATCGTGTCTGACATCACCTAGGAGTGCCCCTGCATGTGCCCCGGTTGCATCGACGAACGGGGCCTTGCTTCTCCCACAGTTATCAACGAGGAGCTTTGGAACAAGTACTGACGTCCGCATACGCATGTTTGATAGGGCCATTATGGTGATTATTATCACGAAGATGCCCATTAGAAGTGTTGTGGCACTGAACTGCAGGAAAAGGGCCATCATGACCGTGAAGATTACCATGAGAAGAAGGTAGGACTTGATGTTCTCCTGCCCCTTGGCCTTCTCACGGTAGCGCTCCACGATGCGCCTCCCTTGGCATGCTGGCACCGTCTTTATCTTTGGCATGTTTTCGTCTTCGGGATTAGGAAAGACAACAATATCCTCTAAACTCTCGATCGGGAGGAGCTCGGCCATGGCCTGTCCAAGCATGGATTTTCCCGTTCCAGGTTCACCTATAAGAAGGACGTGCCTCTTTTGATTTGCTGCCGTCTTGATGACCTCAACTGCATGTTCCTGGCCGATAACCTGGTCTATGAGCTTCTCGGGAACCTTTATTTCCTCTGTAGTTTTGAAATCGACGCCTAGGTCAACGACTTCCCCGTATGCAGGTTGAGGTTGAACCTTTTCTTTGACCTCTTCGCCCTCTCCCATAGTCTTTCCCTCTCTCACCCTCTAAGCTCGCATTCTCAGTGCGATTTATAACTTTTTTCAATGGCGGAAAAACTAAAATACGGGGGGTTCATAAGTAGTTGTGGTGGAGGCAATGAATGTAGAGGATCACGTAATGTTCACGGCCAAGCACGGGAAATGGAAAGTGGGCGACAGACTCCTAAACCTGGAAGATGAAAACATAGCCCATTTTCTGGCGAGCGTTGCGAACACTGTAAACCTCAAAATACCCGAGTACCTAGTGGGGGTCATGAACGTTGCCGGGATTTTGAACCTTGCAGAGGATCTTTCCAAGAGGGATTTTATGGATGCAGTGATCGCACTGAAGTCACCGGGGATTTCCAGGAAACTAGCGTCCCTTGTCTTTGAAGAGGACAAGAAAGTAAGGAAGCACCTTGTGGACGTGGCAAGGACCCTGCTCGTCCGGGAGGTTCTCTCCAAGAAGGTGGAAATTGAGTATCCGGAGGGGCCAGTTACTGAGGTGAGGGTCGTTTTCCCGTTCCCTGAGAACCACGTAAACTTCACGGCCAAGCATGGTCGCTGGATAGTTGTTAAGAGAATCATGATCGATGAGAAAACTCCAATGGCGGATATAGCAAGACTGCTGGCCAGCATAAACGAGACGATAACACTCAAGCTTCCCCTCTACGCCGGGATCGATGTCAGGGGGATAGAAGCCTGGTTTGGTGAGTTCAAGAAGGTGAAGAAGGCGGAGATACCGCTTGTCCTCGAGAAGTACAATCATCTTACCCCCTCTAACTACGCCGGGAGGGAGTTTGAGAGGCATGCCCGTATCTACGCACTCAGGAAAGCCTTAGAGAGAATAGGCCTGTCCCTTGATATCCCGGCAAAAGCCCTTGAGAAATATTTGGAGAAAGTGCGGTGAGGGGTTCTCCATGTCACATCTGGAGGTGATTTAATGGAGAGAAAAATCGTTTCCACAGATAACGCCCCGCACCCTATAGGCCCATACAGCCAGGGTGTGATAGGGGGAGGGCGGTTGATCTTTGTCTCCGGGCAGATACCTGTAGATCCCAGAACTGGAAAACTTGTGGAAGGATCAATAGAGGAGGCGGCAAGGGTAGCTATTGAAAACGTCCTTGCGATCATAAGGGCCGCCGGTGGAAGCCCTGATAACGTTGTGAAGGTGACCGTGTACATGACGGATATAACCGACTTCGAGAGTTTCAACCGGCTGTATGAAGAGTACTTCGGCACTTCCAGACCAGCAAGGGCAGTTGTTGAGGTTTCAAGGCTCCCCAAAGGGGCAAAGATTGAAATCGAGGCCGTTGCGGTTGTTTAGTACTACTTTAAGTTTGGTGAGGGACATGAAAAACAGTGTAAGGATACGGAGGGAACTTCTGGAGTACCTCCTCGAACTCGCGAGAGACTTCTATCCCAATGAGTTTGCGGGCTTCTTGAGGGAAAGGAACGGGGTGCTTGAGGAGGTTCTTATAGCCCCTGCGGGGCATTTTGGAATGGATTCCGCATTTTTCAACACATGGATGCTTCCCCTGGATGAGAACGTCAAGGGCACGGTACATTCACATCCCGTGCCCAGTGCACGCCCTTCAAAGGCTGATCTCCACTTCTTCTCGAAGTTTGGAGGGGTTCACCTGATAATCGCGTATCCCTTCGTTGAGGAGAGCGTTGGGGCATACAGAAGTGATGGCAGTCCCCTGGAGGTAGTTATCGTAGATTAACAGCCCTGCGTTTAATTATGAGGTCCTCTCTGGCCTCCTCCCCGCCGTGAACGGCAAGGCTTTTGAGAGGTAATAACGTCTTCATGTGAGCAAAAATTCTTAAAGGGTGAACGACTAAACTGAGGGGGGTGGGAGGATGAAACTTGCGGAATTTGTTACGAAACTGCCAACTGGCCAGAGGGACACAGTGATGCGCTGTGCAGAATCCTGTGATATCCTAAACCTGGATAGCGAGGTAAATCCAAACGTCAGTCCTGAGGCCATAGCGTTCCTGAAGGCCGTTTCAAACCCGATACGCTTTCGGATACTAAAGCTCTTGAAGGACACTTGGCTCTGCGTGTGTCTGATCTCTGAGATACTTGAGAAGGATCAGACCCTCATAAGCCACCACCTGCGCGTTCTCAAGGAGTCAGGACTACTCGATGAGAGGAGAGAGGGAAAAATGCGCTTTTACAGGGCGAACTCAGAGGTCATCGAGAAATACCTTGGACTTGTAAGAACCGAGATAGTTTGAGGTGCCCCTATGAACGATGAGCAGAGACAGGTGGACAGACTCATTAAAGAGTTTGGAGGATACTGGGGACCTTTTGAAATGTTAACAGCACTGGTTGAAGAGCTTGGAGAGCTCGCAGATGAGATGTTGATGGTAGAGGGAGTTAAAGGCAGGGGGAAGCCGGAAAGGGTTAAAGAGGAGATCGGTGATGTAATGTTCGCCCTATCCTGCATCGCTAACTACTACGGCGTTGACCTGATGGAGGCCCTCCGCAAAAGCATTCAGAAGTATCGGAGGCGAGACCTAGCCTCCTCGCCCTGAAGGGCAGGATTCCAACAAATCGAGCCCCAGTTAACGGGCGGTTCAGTTTGAAACCCCATAACCCCTTATGGTATCTTCCTCTCGAAGAACACTAACGGGCCCCGACGTTTAAGGGCGATTGGAGGGTCTACCGCGTCCCTGCCCGGGACTTCCAAAGAAAAACGTAAAGTAATGAAACCTGAGGTAACCTTTAACCTTCAGATTTTCAGGTTTCCAGACCTCAAGCAGTAACGTAATGTGATATACCTGGTGGAGGATACGTTGCATTTTATTAAAAGTTGTGAAGCGGTGAGTAAGTTGTTGAAAAGTTTGCAAGATGACGGAAAAACTTTTATATAGCTCCACCATTATTGAAAACTAAAGATAGCCGAGGTGGGTGAGATGGCCGATAAAATAACCGGCATCGACATTAGGATTTTGAAGCTCTTGGCAAAGAACGCTAGGCTTACATACAAGGACCTTGCCGAGCTTCTCGACACAACCCGGCAGAGAGTTTCCCGCAGGATGGATCGACTGGAGAGGAACGGCATCATCAAGAAGTACACGGTTATCCCCGATTACGATGCCCTGGGATATATGCATGTCCTCCTGGGGATAACTGTAAAGCCCGGAACGGATGTCGATGAGGTCATCGACGCACTAAAAGACGATGAAAACGTTATAATAATCCAGAAGGCTGTGGGATCCCACAATCTTATCCTGCAAATGATCTGCCCCAAGGACATGAAGGAGATGGATAAAATGCTCTCGAACATAACGAAGAAGGTGCGTGCAATAGACCAGCTTGACGTTACTTTTGTTACGGACACTGTTAAAGTTGAGACTCTTTGAACGTCTAATGATCCCTTTCTCTTTAATCGACCGAGACAGAAAGTGTAATAAACCTTGGTTTAAACCACGGACAGGTGGGAGAGATGTTCGAGGAACTAGCAGTGGATTCAGTGATAATTGGTCTGCTCGCAGCAGCTGCGTACAGGTCAAGGGCTCTTGACAAAAGGGGCTGTCTCACTGCCGCTTTTTTGGGACTCCTGATACTGGGGTTTGGTGGCCCCTACCCATTCTTAGCCCTGCTGGCTTTCGTTATCCTTGGTGTCTTGGCCACTAGATACCGCTTCCGCGAGAAGGTTAAACTTGGTATAGCCCAGCACAACCGGGGGATCAGAGGCTGGGGCAACGTTCTGGGAAACGGGCTTGGGGCCATGGTATTCATCTTGGTTGAATATGTTTCCCGACAGGACCTGTTCTGGGCGGCGTCATTTGCCGCGATAGCCACCGCCAACGGGGACACCCTGGCAAGTGAGCTGGGTAAAGTCTTCGGTAAAAGCCCTAGACTCATAACGAACCTTCGGCCGGTGAAGCCTGGGACGGACGGTGGGGTTACACTGGTTGGGGAACTATTCGCACTCATCGGTTCTGCTGTAATCGCCCTCTTTGCCCTGCCTCTGGCGGGAAGCAGGGTGTTGATGCTCCTTGCGGTTACGGTGGGCGGCTTTATTGGGGTCAACCTTGACAGTCTAATTGGTGCAACCCTTGAGAGGCGGCATATAACCGACAACGATTCCACGAACTTCCTAGCATCCTTCCTCGGTGGAGTTACCGGAGCCCTTGTATATCACGTCCTGGCGCCCGCCGGTTGAGAGGCCTGCATCTAACACCTAGTAAGGACGGAGAAATCAGAAACGGGGTTAAGGAGGGCATAGAGAGGCGATCAAGCCCCCGGCTCGGCGAGAACCTTTATCTTCCTGATCTCAGCACGCTTTATCGGGTAGATCTTCTTGGCCTCCTTTGCCATCTCCGCACCCATCTTGCCCGTAACCGCCTCAAGGATGAAGTCCCTGTAGTTGAGCTCCTCCGCCTTTTTGTGTATGATGTCGCGTATGATGTCGCGTATGGCCTTCTCCTGGCTGCTCTGTATGCGCCTGTAGGCGATAACCATACCCATGACACGGAGTCTGTAGCCATCCCTGGTTGTGACATTATAGATACCGTCGATCCTTGTGGTTCTTCTCCTCACAAGGCTTCGTATGTACGAGCGTCCTAGGATGTGCCCCCTGAACTTGGTGTAGGCGTTCTGTCCCTTGACGTCGTAGACTTGGAATTGGAGTTTGACCTGTCCCCTCGTGAAGTCCCCGGTGAGATCTTTGAGGGTCGTCTCGATGATCCTGCCCACAATCTTCTCGGGCTCATCAGCGGGAGTTAAACCTATCTCCTTACTCCCAAAGAAGTCTGGAGCATAGATCACGAACCACTCCTTTGACTTCCACTTATCCTTGGTCGCGGCAGCTTTCTTTCTGGGGTTAGCCTTAGCCATCTTTACACCTCCAATACTTCAAACATTCTTGGTGACATCTTCAGCGATTTTGATCGAAAACACCAAATCATCCAGCGCTTTGATGAGGGTTTCAATCTCACCCGAGTATTTAACCTTTGTTATGACGTCTCCATCAACCCATAGAGTTTCCACATTTAAACTTTTCTTTAGCTGGCCCGGTATTGAGGTGTTGTCAACATGGATCGCTTCTGCTATTGCCCTCGCGAGTTCCTTGTCCCCGTAATGCCAGGTTATTTCCACGTTTGCCTCAATTTTCACTCTCATTCCCTCCGCTAATCTGTTCGCCCAGAGCCTTGTTGAGGAGCCTAGTGAACTCGTCGATCTTTGATTTCGGGAAGCGGATTCCAGCGGCTATTGCGTGTCCTCCACCTTCCCCCCCCAGCTTCTCTGCAACGTACTTAAGTGCTTCCCCAAGGTGGTAGCCCTTTGCAAGGGCCCTTTCGGTGGTTCTTGCAGAACCCTTAACCAAGTTCTCGTCCTCATCACTGTCGGCCAGAACCACCACCGGTTTCTCAGGATCCACCAATCCGGAGTTTATGGCCATGTTGGCCGCTATTCCGACCAGTGTGTCCCGGATGTTCCTGCCAGCGTAGAACACGTAGGCGTGCTCCCCCTCGTCAGCCATGCTCCAGTTCTGGATTATGAAC